>PKXK01000272.1 GCA_003132325.1 Acidobacteriaceae bacterium | reverse complement strand
AGCGGGGCGGGGAGCGGGCGCTGGGGGCGGGGCGGGTGGGACGTCCGGCACGTTTGCACGGGGAAGACCTGCGGCGGGTGGAGGGTCAGTTGAAGCGGGGGCCGGGAACGCTGGGGTACAAGAAGTGGACGACGGCGAGGGTGAAAGAGTTGATTGAGCGGCAGTGCAGGGTGAAATGCGACGCGTCGCAGGCGTGGCGGATTCTGCGACGGATGGGATGGAGCTTCCACGCCAGCGGGCCAAAACCGGGCCCGCCGGGGACCCCGGGTTGGCGGCGCGGCGGAGGTGGGTGGAGGAAAACCCACTCAAGCCAAAACCGGGCTTGAGTTGATTGGATAAGAGCGAAGACT
Organism: Acidobacteriaceae bacterium; assembly: GCA_003132325.1. Classification (GTDB taxonomy): domain Bacteria; phylum Acidobacteriota; class Terriglobia; order Terriglobales; family Acidobacteriaceae; genus Acidiflorens. The sequence continues at coordinate 5,246 of PKXK01000272.1, read as the reverse complement.
CGATTCGAACCGGTAGTCTTGATTTGAGGACCAAAGACGCTGGGAAGAAAGGAGCCTTCGCATGATGATTATAGGGTGTGATTTCCATCCCAGCTGGCAGCAAATTGCGTGGTTGGACACGGAGACGGGAGAAACCGGGGAGCAGAAGTTGGTCCATGCCTCAGGGGACGCCAAGTCGTTTTACGCGCAGCTACCGCAGCCGGTGCTGATCGGCATGGAGGCCACGGGGAACAGCCAGTGGTTCATCGAGTTGGTGCAGGACCTGGGGCACGAGATTTGGATCGGGGATGCGGCGCAGATCCGGGCCAGTTACGTGCGCAAGCAGAAGACGGACAAGCGGGACGCGGCTCATATTCTGAAGCTAGTGGTGGAAGGGCGGTTTCCGCGGTTGTGGACTCCGGATCGGGAGCAACGCGATCTGCGGCAGTTAGTGTTGCATCGGCACAAACTGGTGGAGATTCGCAGCCGGGTGAAAAACGAACTGCAACACCTTTCTCTGAATAAGGGAATGCAGCGCAAAGCCAAGCTGTGGAGCCAGGCGGGACAGAAGTTGCTGCGCGAGTTGCCGTTGAAGCCTTGGGCGGCATGTCGGCGGGAAGACTTGCTCGGACTGCTGACGATGTTAAACCAGCAGATCGGGAAGTTGGATGAAGCGGTGCAGCACGCGGCCGATGAGCATCCGCAGGCGCAGTTGCTGATGACGCAACCGGGAGTCGGTCCGAACACGGCGCTGGCGTATGTGCTCACGATCGGCGACGTGAGCCGGTTTCCGCGGGGCAAGCAGGTGGCGAGTTATCTGGGGCTGATTCCGCGCGAGGAAAGTTCGGGCGGGCGGCAGAAACTGGGCGCGATCAGCAAGCAAGGCAACCGGCTGGTGCGATCGTTACTGGTGGAAGCGGCGCAGATCGCGGTGCGCTTCGATCCCGGCATGAAGAAAGAGTATTTGCATCGTTGTCATCAGAAGCCGAAAGGTGTGGCCAAGGTGGCAGCGGCGCGCAAGTTAGCGGTACGACTCTACTGGATGCTGCGCACACAGACGGCGTATCCAGAGATCGTTCGCATCGAGAGCAGCCCGCGGGTGCCCCTGGTCGGCGCAAGCTAGACCGCTAAGTTGATTGGGCGCTCTCGCATCCCGCGAGGGGCCCGTGCAAAAGACGGCGCAAAAGACGCGCCTTGGAAAACAAAACACGTTTTCCACTTTCGCACCGGCCCGGCGACGACGGCGGGATGTTCGCATAGAAGAATCATGGTCGATGTTTAGGCCGTATCGATGGTTGGTGGAACGATCTTCCACCGGGAAATGATTCAGCGTGAGATTTCCAGAGTCTTGGTCCTCAACCTCTCTGGCGAAAAAAGCGGTGCCTCGGCACGGCCCAGGAGATTTTCGCCTTGACAGAGCCTTCTCTCTTATCGAGGGGCACCCGGCACACCCGTCCGTCACTTCTAACACAGGTGTTCGACGTGCACTGCGAAGCACGCAAGAACAGATGCGGCACAGGCGTGGAGGTGGGATTCGGTCACAAAGATCGTCGGCTGGATTCCGCCAACCGCCGCCGCTAAGAGATGTTGGTCGTGTCCTGGCCACTTGCACTTGCGTGCTTTGGCGTTGTCCTGCCGAGACAGGGTGTTACGCCGGACGAAAACTGCCCGTTCAGTTAGGGCAATAAAGAAAAGCTCGATGACGTCGTTCCGGTAGGCGCGAACTATGCGTTGGTACTCGACCAGCAGCTTGGGGTTGTATCGCAGGCGCCGCCTGCCGTATGCGACATCCTCTATTGCTGATAGCCGCCGATCAAGGACGTTGCCCCGACGGCGCCCGGCGATTTGCCCGTTCGCCATAGAAACCACCGAGGTATCGATGACGGAATCAGCCATTTCGTTTACCTATGGCGTTGAGTAGCGCGACGCGGTCGTCGAGGGCCTGGCTCATGAAGTCAACCGGGAGGTTTTCAAACTGAAACGAATCCCCAATCTCAAGTTGCTTGACTTCGGCTTCGTCATCGTCCGAGCCGGTGAGGAGCACAGCTACGTCGCTTGTCGTCAGCGGTAGGACATCACGGCGTTCGACTGACGACCCGGCGGCGAGTGGTCGGATGCCTTCTGCAAGTCGACGGCGCAACCGCAGTAATAGGTACTCGCTGTGGGTCTCGACGACGGTGATCACGCCGTAGCTAGCCAGATAAATAAAGAAATCCGCAAGGCCAGCTTGAGCGTCGGGATGAAGGTGAATCTCGGGTTGCTGTACTAGATAAATGCCGCCGCTCCGCGTTAAGAGTCCTTGGATAAGCACGGGCAGCACCTGCGAGACGCCGAAGCCGACATCGGCGAGATTCGCGGTGGTGCCGCGACCGGCCCCTGTAATGTCAACCTCGAAGAGGTTGAGTCGCTTCGCTATGTCCTTAACGTCAAGGGAGTCGGCCAGTTTAAGATGTCTGACCCAAAAAGACAGCGCGGAGTGCAACGATCTCGGCCCCTGCGGCTTGAGCAGCAGCTCGGTAATAAGTAGGTCTACTGCCTGCTCGCCACTCGGCCCACCCCGGGTAGAACTAAAACCTCCAAATGCGTACCGTCGTTCCGGCGGTGTTCTGAAGGGTCCGATGAATTCACTTCGTGACAGGCACTGCTGCAGGAAGAGAAAGAAGAACCGGCTCGCTGCGACAAACACACTAATACGGTGCTTTACTGTCGGCGCGCTTCTGCTGTAAAACGCTGGGCGAGCTTCGATTATGGGGAAAAAACTTCGTGGCCCCAACCGAAGACGCAGGGACTTTGGCGGTAGAACTGTCGTGTAAACTCGCCAGTGCTCCCTGCGTTCGCCGCTGATCGTTCGGACGAAACTCGCGGTACCAACCTCGGCGACCTTTATCTCGAAACGGCTCAGGCTGGGCCCAAAAGGCTCGTCAACTGAGAAGCTGAGGCGTACTTCGATTTGCCCTCGCTCAGGCAGTTTGGTATCCGACCACGGACCATAGCCGTAGAAGTAGCCAAATTGGCGCGGGCGCGGAACGGAAAAGTCAACGAATGGCGCACTTCGGTCAGAGCTTGCCTTTTTGAGGTCCGGCACACTAATCGAAAATGACAGTGATATTTCTGACGACTCGTCGTGATTGTGGACGACATCGACGTAGTTACCGAGGTCGCAGTAGGTCCCCGACAGCGCCAGTGGCATCAACGCCGAGCCCATCGCCTCCCGTTCTACGCTCTGCTTGAGCAGAAGAATAGCTGAGAGCACGGAGGATTTGCCGCTGCTGTTTCGCCCGACAAGGCAAGTCAGCGGCGCCAGGTTGAACCAGCCCGAGTCGCGAAATAAGCGGAAGTTCTCGAGCCGTAGTCTGATAGAAGGTCGTTTGCTGATCGAGGTGGCGTTGGGGGTACGGTTCGTCAGTTTGATGGGTAGCCTCCAAATCTGCGCGCTTTTATCTTTGTAGGTGGCTCGCGACGCACCATCTGGCCACGCCCGCCGTACCTCTGTCAAGCGGCGTATAGCCCCACATCCCTCTCTATCATCGAGAGCGGCGGGTCTCATGCTCAGGAATTCATCACAAACGCGGTGTGATGGGGTGCACTTACAAGTGGCGCTTGGAAGGAAAATCATGGGGAGCAGGTGTCAGGTGTCAGGTGTCAGGTCTTAGGTCTTAGGTCTTAGGTCTCAGGTCTCAGGTCTTTGGGGGTTCATTCAGAAAACAGGAGTTCACAGATGCCTTTATATCCGGAGAGTGTTGCTCGGTGTCGCCATATTAAGGTCAACGGAACGCAGTGCGGATCGCCGGCGCTGCGCGCGGAAAAATATTGTTACTTTCACGCGATCTGCCATCGCAAGGGGAAGGATGCCATCTTGTATCTAAACGAACTGGAGACGGCGATGCTGCCGACGCTGGAGGACGCCAACTCCATACAACTGGGACTCGCCGGGGTAATTCGGCAACTGGTGAACCGGGAGATTAATCCTAAGATGGCGGCGCTGCTGCTGTATGCGCTGCAGACGGCCTCGGCGAATCTGAAATATACGTCGTTTGAACCCGAGCCGACGCGCGTAGTGATTGACCGCGAGTGCGTGGAGCGGCGTCCGATTGGGGCTACGGCCTGGTCCACGGTCGAAGGGCGCGAGTACGACGAGATAGAGAAAGACGACGTGGAGAAGGAAGATTTGGACAAAGAGGTGGAAAAGGAGTGTAGGTCGAAGGAAGGCCAGGAGTTTATGGCGGACTTGCAGCGCCTGTCGGACGGGGTAGCGCGTGATCCGAGGTTTCTGGATAAGAGGGTTGGCGAACTCGGAGGCGAGCAGGAAAAAGAACCCGCCGGGAACTGAGCGTTCCCGTCAGCAAAATGGACGAACTCAAGAAGTTCTATCGCATGATCGCCACGGACGAACGGAACACCGCGGTTCTGAAACCCACCGCAGGCGGCAGATAGCGGAATCGAGAGCGGAAAATTTGGTCGGGGCGCGCGGATTTGAACCGCGGACCCCCTGCGCCCAAGGCAGGTGCGCTACCAGGCTGCGCTACGCCCCGACATGACTAGCAAGATTGATTCTAAGGCACTTTCCAACTTTATTACCACTCCAACTCTTGAACAGCTGCCGCAACCGGCACTGCCCGAAGTGTCAAGCCAACGCCTCTGCGGCCGGGCGGTTCGGCTTCGGTACGCGCGCTGCCAGGATTCAATCGGCGATTACTGCCGCGACCGCGATTTACAGTCTGGTGGCCGGTTCGATCTTCTCGCAGGGGGCCTCCGCATTTCTTCCCCCGATCGGTGAGCGGAGGCACGAGCCCTGCCGGTCCTGTGGTCACTTTGAGGTGTGTCGCTCGTCACAGACCCCCTTAACCAAGCAAGAGTCTACTCTGCCGAGGAGAGTTGCCGTGTGCCTCGCGATACCGGGAAAAATCCTTGAAATTCAAGAGCAGGGCAAGATGCGCGCCGCCCGCGTGCAGTTTGGCGGGATTGTGCGCCAGGTTTCCCTGGACTTTGTCCCTGAGGCTGGCCTCGGCGACTATGTCATGGTGCATGTTGGCTTTGCCATAAGCCGCGTGGACGCGTCTGAAGCCGAGCGCACCTACAAGCTTCTGGAAGAGATGGGAGTGCTGGAAGCGGAATTGCCGCCCGCGGAAGCGTAATTTTCGCTCGCCCTCACTCCGAGGCCTCGCCGGCCACGCCTCCCGGTTTGGCTCGCGTCTGGTTCAAACTCGGAACCTGGTTCCGGTCCCATCGGTTCTGGTCACATTACTACTAGAACCTATCTCATAAAT
>PKXK01000046.1 GCA_003132325.1 Acidobacteriaceae bacterium | reverse complement strand
TGCAGCGAAAAGATGCGCTCCAAATCCTTTGCTCGGCAGGGCACAAAGGCATGGCCGGGTTGTGCGGGTTTGACTTGGAAGCGGCGATTGAACTCTCCGATGTAATGCTCGCGCAGAAAGGCATTCGCCGCCTCCACCGTCCGGATCCCACGCAACCGCAGTTCCTGCGGCAGCCGGCCCTGCCAGGTGCCGAAGCNNGCCCGCGCGCTTGCGGCGAGTAGGCGGGAATAATGCGCACCCCCAACTCGCGCAGCGCACGCCCCACCTGCGTGAGGCGGTCGTGGTCCACCGCTTCTCCGGCCTTCGGCGTCAGCCAAAAATGACTGGCGCGATCGCTATACAAAGCGCAGAACACGCCCTTGCATTCGACCACTTCTTTCAGCCCCGTCAACACCGGAACCGTCGCTTCCTCTTCCACCAACTGCGATCTCGGCCGCCTGCCACCACGTGATCTTCTTCGCCATGGCCCGCAAAATGACTCCCTGCACTTTCATCGCCCGCTCCACTGCGGCCTGCGTGTAAGAGAACATGCTCTCCATGGTCTCCTACCCTCGCCGCCTGCAAAGCGGACATATCACTTGCTAAATCAACCGGACATATCATGTGCTAACGACACACGGCTTAAAAGCTTATTGACACTAACAGCTAAATTGGTGTTTAATGCAACCGTTTACATACACAAAAAATAAAATCACCAACCGGCCAACGATGAAGGACATCGCTCGCGGCCTGGCAGTTTCGGTTTCGACGGTTTCGCATACGGTCCACGACTAGTCTCTGAGAGCTACCACATTGTTAGGCTGCTTTGATTTTGAAAACGCAAGTTTGGCTGACTTTTGGAGGCGTATTATGATGAAGCGATTGATCAAATTCCCCGACGGCAGTTCGCTAAGCGGTACAGTTCTTCGATCCCTCTCTTTAGCTGTCCTGATGACATTTGCGATCAAAGCCGGGGCAGAGGAAGCCCCTCCGCTCAAGCTAATCCACACGATTCCATTACCGGGCATCGAAGGTGATTTCGATCATTTTGCCGTGGACCTTCAGGGCCAAAGGCTCTTCCTTACGGAAGAGGATCACAAGTCGGTCGAAGTGTTTGACCTGCGGACCTTCAAGTCCATTCACAGCATCCCAGGATTCGCGAGACCTCATTGGGTCCTTTACATACCGGAGTCCGATGAGCTTTTCGTGACTGACGGTCCTGATGAAAATGAAAACCTCAAGATCATCAAGGCAAGCTCTTATCGTCCTGTCCACGTTGTGAACCTGGGTCAAGGGGCAGACTGCATCGCCTACGATCCACTCACCAAATATCTCTACGTTGCATATGGCGGCAGGAGCGCGAGGTCGCACTCTTCGTCAATTGGAATTATTGATACAACGACTGGCCAGCATCTCGGCGACATCCGGATCGAGGCCGCTCGTCTCGAGGGAATGGATATCGATGTGCCGGCTAAGCGGCTTTTCGTCAATATCACTTCCAAAGACGAAATTGGTGTGATCGACCTGGAGAAACGCAAGCTTGTGGCGACGTGGTCCCTGGATCTCGAAGGGGATGCAAACGTACCCATGAGGCTGGACCAAGCCAATCACCGCCTGTTTGTGGCCACCCGTACTCCCACGAGCTTTATTGTTGTCGACACAGACTCGGGAAAGGCAGTCAGCGATCTTTCGACTGGACTGAATGCCGACGATATCTTTTACGATGCCGCTCACAAGCGCATCTATATTTCTTGCGGGGAAGGATTCGTCGACGTGTTTCAACAGCTTGATGCTGACCACTATAAGTCCCTGGCAAGAGTCCCGACCGGACCTCGCGCGAGGAACTCATTCTTCGCGCCCACACTGAATCTGTATTTTGTTCCGGTCCCGCAGGAGGGAAACAACCAAGCCACAATACTGGTTTACAGTCCGCAACCGTGACAGTACTGACTAGCAGCCCGTGTCTAAAGGTGGATCCGGACCGGCACTCTAGCTCAACGCACCCAGGTCAGCCAAGCCCATCCAACCGCGAGCGTCACCAGCGTGACTGGAATACCGACGCGCGAGTAGTCCAAAAGCCAATGTGCACTTCGCCGTGCGCGCGCTCCACGACGATCAGGTTCGCGACTGAGCCTGTGATTGTCAGGTTTCCCGCTAGCGTGCTGGCCATGGCGAGCACCAGCCAACCAGTGTGCGGATCGTGGAAAGCCGGTACGAGCGTCTTGAGCAGCATCACTGCTGGCACGTTGCTGACCACGTTCGACAACACCGCGGTCACAGCCGTAAAGATACCCGCGTTCTGAAGATTGGAGCGTCAGCGATCTCGAAGAGGTAGCCGGTCAAACCGGAGTTTTCAGCACCACCCACGATCAGGAACAGATCGACAAAAACACCAGCAGCCCCCAATCGACTTCGTCGTAGACCAACCGCGGATTGCGCGTGCGCGTGATCAGCATGAGCGCGGCCCCGATGGCAGCCATCATAGCTGGCGGCACGCCCGCAATAAAGCCGGCCAGCACGAGGGCAATCACGATGGCGGGCTTTCGCAACTCGCGGGTCGAGACATGTAGCGTCGCAGCTGCGACACCTTCGGCTTCTCCAGGCACAAAATCGTTGCCGCACATTCGGCGGATGATCAGCCAATCCAGCACTATTGAGTCTCGCATAATACAGTGACATTGAAACAAGATTGTGTCATGCTGGGCCATGGTGGCTCACGGGAAACAACCGCGTGATTTCGCGGGTCTGGAGCACAGGCGCAAGGAAGCGGCGCACCTGTTCGCCAAAGGGGAGACGCAAGCCTCGGTTGCTCGCCAACTGAAGGCCAGCCGGCAAAGTGTTAGCCGCTGGCACCGGCAGTGGAAATCCGGGGGCATGGCGGGGCTGCGAGCCGCGGGCCGGGCCGGACGCAAGCCTCGGCTCAGCGCCCGCCAGTTGGGGCGGGTGGACGCGGCCTTGCGTCAAGGCGCTCGGCAGCATGGTTTCAGCGCGGATCTGTGGACTCTGCCGCGGGTAGCCACGGTCATTGAACGGATCACCGGAGAGAGGTTCCATCCCGGACACGTCTGGAAACTTCTGGGTTCCTTGGATTGGAGCGTGCAGAAGCCGGCGCAGCAGGCCCGGGAACGGAGCGAGGAGAAGGTCCAATACTGGGTGGCGGTGCGTTGGCCGGCCGTAAAAAAAACGCTCGGCGGCGGCAAGCCTGGATCTACTTCCAGGACGAATCGGGTTTCACCCAACAGCCTTCGGTCCGGACCACCTGGGCCCCGCGGGGTCAAACCCCGGTCCTAAAGTCGCGAGGCAATCATTGGGATAAGACTTCGGTAGCGGCGGCGCTGGGTTTCCGCTGGGATGGGCAGAAAACCCGCCTGTTTGCCCGCACCAAGAAGACAGCTTCAACACCGTCAGCCTCATCGCTTTCCTCAAGCAACTCAAATGCTTCGTTCACGGCCAACGCGTGATCCTCCTCTGGGACCACCTGCCCGCCCACCGCAGCCGAGAAATGTCGCAGTTCCTTTGGGCCCAGCGCGACTGGTTGCAGATCGAGTGGCTCCCCGGCTATGCGCCCGACCTCAATCCCACCGCAGGCATCTGGAGCAATATCAAGGGTCGCGAAATGGCCAATCTCTGCCCGGAACTGATGACAGAAGCCGTCGCCACCTTCCGCCGTGGCCTTCGTCGCGTCGGCCATACCCGTCGACTCCCGTTTTCCTTCCTCCGACACGCCGGCCTTTCTCTTTGAGTATTCTGTCACTGTATTATGCGAGACTCAATAGGCCGATTAGCGCCACCGGTCCTAGGTGCCAGATGAAGTGGCGGTACGTCAGCCCGGAGAACGAGCCGATCAGCATGTTCTGTGGGTTTCCGGTAATGGTGGCGACGCTGCCGATGTTGGCCGAGGTCGCCACGGCGAGCAGGTACGGCAGCGGTTTCAATCCCATGCGGCGCGTAGCGAGGAGTGTAAACGGCACCATTACCAGGCAGATAATGTCGTTGACGAAAAACGCCGAGAGCACGCCGGTGATGAAGATGACGGTGGGCAGCAAGTGGCGCGGTTTCAGACGCGTGACGATCTGCTCGGCGATCCACTCGAAAAAGCCTGTCAGGTGCAGGTAGCCGACCACCAGCATCATGGAGAACAGCAGTACCAGCGTGCCGAAGTCGATGAAACGCAGCGCTTCGGCGGCAGGAACAATGCGGAAGGCAACCATCAGCACGGCGCCGATGATGGCCATGCCGGGGCGATCGATCTTCATCCCGGGCAGCTTGCCCAAGGCGAACACGAAGTAGCTGACGGCGAAAACGGCGTAGCCGGCGGCGCCGGTGAAGTGGCGTGGTCTGTGGGAATTGGCTAGAACCTCCTGTGTACCCGATACAATCCTCTTTAACCGTGCGGATTTTCACATTTGTGAAAATAAGGGGGGCGAAAGGGGGGACGAGGTAACACCCTTCCGTGAAAAATGTGCCCAGATATTGTTATCTAAGTCTTTTGTTTGGTTACAATGGAAAAATTCTTGTGTTGTGTGTGTACGTTTGAGCTACGTAAAACGACGTTTTGGCGGTGGCCGAGCGCAGCGCGGTTCCCCACCCCAGGACAGTCCGCTGCGTTGGGTCTGAATTTTCCATAGCTAAGACGACCTTTAACCATATTATAATCAGCCAGTTGCGTTTAGTTTGGCATGTGCGTATTAGACTCCGATTGTTCTGGGATCTGACACTCAAGGGCGAAAGTAGTGCAGTGTCCCTCGAGTCTGAGGGCAGTGATATAAGTTACCTTTTGTCAGTAGTTTAAAAAACTGACAATGGTCAAGAGCGTTATTTCTCCAGTTGCGTTAATTGCGCCGATTAACTCGCTATGCCCGCCTAGGACTTGTGCAAGGACCTGCAGTAATCAGTAAATTTGAGCCGCGTTGCGTCTAAACTGCGATTGAATCTATACTTTTTTGTGAGATATGCCAACAGATCCCAGCATCTCGTCGATGCCCGAAAGGGGTAGGTACAATTCCCCCGATGTATTCTCCTCAGGTTCTCGATCACTTCCAACACCCGCGCAACGCCGGCGAAGTGGTCAATCCGGACTCATCCGTCCAGATCGACAATCCTGCCTGCGGCGACGTTCTGAAACTCACTCTGAGAGTCATCGACCAGCGCATCCAAGAAATTCGGTTTCTGGCGAAAGGATGTGTTCCCGCCATGGCCTGTGCCTCGCTGCTGACCGAACTGGTGCAAGGAAGGACGATCGCCGAAGCCCTCCAATTGCGCCGGGAAGAACTGGTGAGAGCTATCGGCGGTTTGCCCAAGGCTTCGTTTCATGCCAGTCACCTGGCGATGGACGCGTTGAAGGCCGCCATCAAGAATCTATGAGCGAAGCAGGGATTCGGGAAAATAGATTGGCCATTGCCGCCGCCGGGCGATGCTCTCGAGTTCCGCCGTTGGATTAACCGCGAAGGGATTGCGCGCGATTTCCAGCATGTCCGCGTCCCAGATGGAATTCCCGAAGACCTGCGTCCGGGGTTCGTCCGATCACCTCACTATAGCCTGCGGCTTGCCTTTGCCGCTCGGCACCCGAATGACCTTATCCGTGACCTTGCCGTCCTCGACTGCGACAGCCGCCGCCAGAACCCGGTCCGACGGAATTCCGAAATGTTTCATACCTGTTCGGATGAGCCACTCGCTGGTAGAAGAGACGGCCCAGACTTCGCGGCCGAGAGCCTGCAGCTCGAGTACCAGCGCCTTCATGTCGGGGAAAATCCCTCCGCGATTTTCTCCTCGAAGAACGGGACCGCGGCGCGCACAATCTCGGCTTCAGCTAGTCCGCGATTCATGGTCACCATTTCGGCGCACATGTCGTCTTCGCTGACTTTGCCGGCCAGGTAATCGGCGTAGCGGGCGCGGGCCCAGCGGACAGTTTCATCGGAAACCAGGCCACGACTCAGTTCGCCGAGTAGGGGACCAACGTTGCTGTTGGTCCCCCTCTAAGAACCGTGCGTGAGAGTTTCCAACTCACACGGCTCAAGTTTCCGGGAACGCTCAAATCATGAACGCGCACGGTGCGGAGCGAACGCGCGGCGTCTGGAGAGATAAGGTGTCCAACTGGGATCATAAAGATTTAGGCCGGACCGAACCTTGACATGCCTTACGATTCGCACGGAAGCCGCATGAAACAAGCGGACGCGAAGAGGCGAGCCCTGCGCGTCCACGGTGTCACCGAAGAACCACCAATCGCGTGTTTTCACACGGTCGAAATACTTCTGCTTGATCCAACCAGCCCCTTTTCGGGGTGACGGGCTTGCGCCCAGTGCCATAGCATCCTGAATATCGGAGCATCGACTCGCGCGAAAACCCGTTTGGAGACGACATGGCGGTGGTAGTTGGTCCATCCCCGCATGATCGGATTTAGCCGATTAATAAGAAGATGGGCGGCGCTACCCAAGTGCTCCCGGACGATCTGCTTCACTTTGGCGAGAACAGATGCAACACTTTTCCGAGCGGCTTGATGAACAGCTTCCCGTTCGGATAGCGCCGAATGTTCTGCCCAAGGAAGTCGAAACCTTCTTCTACGTGCGTGATTAAGGTCTTTTCGGAAGAAAGGACCAAACCCCGTTCGGTCAGGAAGGATTCGACTAGCGGCTTGACCGTCATTCTCAGCAACTCCTCTGAGTGGCCGGTAATGACGAAATCATCTGCATAGCGAATCAAATGCACTTGTGCTGCCCGACCACGGTCGGAGCCTTTGCCGCGTACAGGGAAAACTTCTCGGAGGCGGCGTTCGAGGCCGTCGAGCGCGATGTTTGACAGAACTGGCGATATGATTCCGCCCTGCGGCGTGCCGGAGATCGTGTCGTAGAACACTTGTTTGTCGAGGTAGCCCGACTTTAGCCACTTGTGGAGGATCGCTTTGTTCATGGGAACATTGTCGAGCAGCCACTGATGACTAATGTTGTCGAAGCAGCCTTTGATGTCGCCTTCGAGCACCCAGCTGGGGTTTTTGTGACAGAGCGCAGTGAAGCACTGTTCAATCGCGTCCGCACAACCTCTCCCCTGCCGGAAGCCGTAGGAGTTCTGATCCGCAGTCGTCTCCGCGACCGGGTCGAGGGCCAGCAAATACAAGGCTTGCATGGCTCGATCCCGCATCGTCGGAATTCCTAACGGTCGGAGTTTCCCATTGGCCTTCGGGATGTAAATCCGCCGCAGAGGCATGGGGCGGTAACCCCGTGCCGTCAGCGAAATCACACCTTGAAGCTTCTTGTGTGGTGAATCCCAGAGTTCGCCATCCACTCCAGGCGTCTTTCTACCATTGTTCACTGTTACTCGGCGAACGGCGAGTAGTTTGCCGCTTGCCGAGTGCGTAAGAAGATGTTGCAAGGCTTTCACCCTGTTCCATTTCTTTTGCTGCACCGCCTTCACGATACGCGCCTGGAGTCGGCGAACATTGTCCTCGATGGTTCGCCAATCAACAGCGTCCCATGCCGAACTCGTGTTTAGGATTGCACCAGCTTGCGCCGTCATCTGCCGATCCTATTATGCCGATTTGCCAAGTTCTCTCGTGATCGGAAACCAAGAGGAAGTCGGCCCGCTTGCGCGTCGGATAATGTTGCAATCCGTATTCCGGCCATTACAGTCGGACGTTCGCTTTCTCCTCTATCCTCTACCCGCATCGCCGTTGCATGACCTTGCGGCCTGGCTACCCCGAAGGGAGCGATGCGGGCTTACCATGTTCCACATGCATGACTGAATGGGTTAGGTCCCTCCTGCTATACCGACGGCCTTTTCGCCCACGACGGGTGAGAATGGAGCACCCGTTCCAGCCGTAACCTCGGAGCCTATCAGCATCTTTGACCCCTTCATTCTTGACGATACTTAAAGAGGTTCGCATCTGCTGACCTTACCATTCACCCTAGCCCCGATCCGCCTTGATGCTGGCAGAAATACCGGCCCCTTGCGGTTTCGGTACCCGTTTCTGACGACGGAGGGATACATTGTCCGAGGGCTTCTAGACGATTCGTTTCCGAAACGCCATACCTCGTAGGGTACTGCCAATGGGATGCTAGGTCCGGTCGAGTAGTGCTCGCCGGACAATCACACACGCAGCTTCATGTCGCAACCATTCATAGAAGGCGTCGGCAGGAATCAGGCAGCGGCGAGATTGCATCGGCTCGCGGAATGCCGCCTTCTCAGTGATCGTCTCCGATCGGGCATTGATCATCTTGTACCCGACGTTGGCGTCCTTCGCCCAGAAAGGAATCAATCCCCAACGCATCAGTGAAAACGACCGGACAGGTCTGGTCGCGTCCTGGCGAATGACTGCCACATTCTGTCCCGGCGCAACGTTGTAGCGAGGGCTCCAGTCAACGCCGTCTTCCACGTCGAACGTCTCCGCGAGAATCTCTTTCTTCCGGGCGAGGCGATAGCGACCACACATGGGTAAAAGTATAGGACGAAGGCAGAGGTATGGAGGACTGGAAAAAATCGGGTTTGGATTGTAACGCCAGAACCCGATGGCATCAACGACGTTCAGTTCGTGCCATATAATCTTGGAATGGCCGATCGCATTCTGTGTTCATGCGTCACATGTCCGAAATGCGGCACATGGGTTGTCGTCAAACAGCAAGCCGACTTCGCAACAAGCAAGGAAAAGTTCAGAGTGAGCTGTCCCGAGCCGGAGTGTGGAAAAGAATTTGAATTCGAGAGTGTCGAGACTCGGGTCTTCGAACTGCCTCTGCCTCTTTTCGAGCGTCGTCACTTCTACTACTCTGAGTTACGCTAAGTGTGACTCAGGCTCTTCTCTGAGCGCGTGGTGTACCATGCGAAACCAGTTGCGACCAAGGCGGTCTCGGAGCCTATTGACTCGTCGATTGTGACATCGGCCAAGGCGACGCTGGCTACCGCAAGGACATGGCTGCTTGTTCGCCTTTCCCTTTTCATCGAGGTAAGCCGAACGAACTGAGGAACGATATCCTCGCGGTCGATACCAAAGAGTGAGGCGAGATCCTGACGAATCCCGTGTTCCCCGTGTGACAACTCCCCAAACGGCAGCGTACCGTGCTTCTCGAAGTACGAGTACCCACACAGGTAGGGGATGACGCCCCGCTCTACGAAGCAAATGATCGACGGCGACTCCAGGAGCATAACGCGTAAGCGCGTCGGAGATCCTAAACATAGGCCGCCGCCGTCGAGCTTGTGGAAAGAAAACGGAATCCGACCCCCAGTTTCTCGGACGGAAGGAGTGCGCTCGGGAAAGCCCTCCGGAATCGCAACCTCGATCTCATACTCGTCGTCAATGCGCTCCTTGCCCGGTGCCTCAGCGGAGAAGGCCAAGGCTCCGGCCAGCCTCACAAACTTATGGGTCACAGGGCTCAGCCGAAGGCCGGGATACTTCAGAAGCAGTTCCTCTAGCCGCCAGCGCGCAAATTGCTGGCGGAGAGATTCAGTCATGATCACCCCAAGGTTTGGGAGCAGTGGGAATGGATAGACCTGGTGCTGTCCGCACGACCCGCACCGTCGGTCGAACTTCACATGTTTCGAACTGCTTCAGTTCCTCTTGTGTCAGATCCACCCGGAAGGTGCTGCGCACGTTCGAGAAGAGTTTGTCGCCGGTTAGGAATGAAGGCAGCCTGGCGATGTCGATCCTCACCTGAGTATGCCACGCCCAGAAATTGTCTTCGAGCGTCGGATTCTTCGCCCACTTGTCGGCTTAGTCCTCGGCCGGATTAGCCGGGTTCGGCACTCGCGGCCTTGTCGGATTCACGTATTGCGGCATCCTCTCTACGGTATTGGTCAGCGCCGAACCGAGATCGGTTTCCCCGGCATAGGCATGAGCGGCGAGATTTGTGATGATTATCGAGATCGGCCCGACGAGAGGATTGTCTCGAAACATCACATCACGATGCCGTTTTAGAACCTGAATGCTCCGCTGGAGCGGAGTCTTCCACTCGTAAGGTGGTACGTCCTCAACAGACGCGTAGAGCCTTTGCTCCACGAGGTGGCGCATTCGGGCGAGCGCCCACGGGCGAACGCGCTGCTCAAACCACGCGGCAAACCCGCGCGGATTGCTACTCAATAGATCCCGAGTGATCCGTTCGTACTCCGGGTGTCGCCTATCGGTGATGGCAACGGCGAGCGCAGCCCACTGGGGAGGCACCCCGCGGGAAGTGATCGCCCGGATGACGTCTTGCTCCTCGGCAATGCACGGCAGCGTGTCGAGATGGAAGGAGACCTCGTCCGAATAGTGCAGACGCCAGCAGCGGTTAGTCTCCTCGACAGGTGCCTCCATGCCATGCGACGTTGCGTACTCTTTGATCTCGCCTCCGTAGAGTTGCTTGAGTTGTTTTTGGGTCATCGCGGTCTTCGCCATTTCGAGCGTGGTAACGTTGTCTAGGTCGTACTCCCCGCTCGCGAGCAGTGGGCGATTGCTCGGCGACATCGTCCCCTCAGACGTCTACCAGCGCCACCGTGAGCCACCAACATGGGAGTGGCCAGGGCCAATGCTTACGCCAACTGTTTAAGTCATCGAAGCTGCAGAGGTCGCAACAGGCGCGCTGCCGCAAACGAAATACACATATATCGAAAGCGGTACGGATAACGCGCCCAGAGCTATACCAATAACAAATGTCCTCACTATTGTCTCCTTTGAAGATTATCGTGCATTCGATAACCACGCTTTGGCCCGCCGAGCTCAGCGCGGCGCCAGTCCGAAACCCACCGGCCCTGTACCGCTGATAACTGCGACCGGTCCCGTCATGCTTGCACTCCCGCAGCCAGTTTTGACCCATGAGACTTGAATGTTGTTGATGGAGCCGGCGAGTATGACCCGGGCAAGCGCATGAATCTTGAGGTGCTCATCCAGGCTCGGGCCGGGACGAGCAATGCCTTGATGGACAAGAAGGGTATTGTGATGCACAAAACCCAGGGGAACGAACTCGGTGAATCCGCCGGTCTGATTCTGGATTCGGCGGAATAGAAGCAACTGTTCCACCCAATGCAGCGAGGTTTCAACGTGGCCATACATCAAGGTTGAGGTAGAACGAATCCCGCAGCGATGTGCGGTCCGAATAATCTCCTCCCATAGCGCCGCGTTGAGTCTGTAGCGCGAAATCACTGCGCGGACACTGTCGTCTAGGATCTCCGCGGCCGTGCCCGGAAGTGTGCCCAACCCGTTTTCCTTCAGCATAGTGAGATAGTCGGCAATCGACATCCCCGCGAACTCCATCCCGTAGGCAACTTCCATCGCCTACCACCTGGCGCCGGAGTTGATCGGCCGCAGCCCACCAGGTCATCCCTTCGGCCGACGCCAGCTGCAGACAGTCTTCATATCGGAGGCAGCCGCCATCTTCACGTGCGAGGACCCGCTCAAGGGCAGCACGGATGTCTGGCGAAATGCGGTGGGCTAAGTTGTCCCACTTCAGTCCAGTGAATCTCTCTCTATCGGCGATGCGAATCTCAGAGTAGCGACGACATTTTTCCTCGTTTGTTGAACAGCGTTCTTCTTCCTGTCATTTGAGCTTGACCCCGCGTTTTTGACTCAAGATTCTTTCCACATCAGTGCAAGCCATGTGCAGAGACGCTAGCTTCGTACCGTATTCGGTCAGCCCCAGCTTCCCGGGCGTGATCTGATGGCATGTCGTGCAACCGAACGCTTGAAACCGAGCGGCTTTTTCTTTTTCCTCTGGATTCCGATTCTCTTCTTTCTCTTGGGCAATGACATTCATCGAGGTCAGCAGGGAGATACATCCCTCAAAGTTCTTGCCGACCTCCTTTCCCCGCTCAGTGAATCCGAGCTTTCCGTCTTTTCCCAAGGTATGGCAGTTCTTGCAGCCGTGGCGCTCGAAGACGAACGACGCTAACTCGTCAGGAGTTTTGCCCGCTAGGTCGGCGTCGGAAACGGCCTTGTACAGGGGTTCCGATTGAGCGGATTGGGCCGGCTGCGCCCCCTGGTTTGAGACGCTGGGTTGCAGCAATCGCTGGGATGAGCACGCGACCAAGGCGTAGCCCAGACCGAGACTCGCGAGAATTCCGATCACGAGTCGTCGCGCGTCGCAGCTCTGATCATGTGTGAGATGGTTTGGTGTTCTTTTGTGCCCAAACTCCCGTGGAGATTTCATTGGCCCCTTAACTCCTCTCAATGAAATTGAGATTTGGTACGAAGCGCGCCACTAACTTGCTACTTTGGTATTGTTTGATTTGTCTGATGCTCTTGGTCCGTCTTCTCAAAAACCAGGAAATACTGTCTGGGGAGAAACTTGAACTCCTTTCTTAACTTGAATCCTGCCTCCTCAGCTTCGGCTATGACCTGCGAACGCGGAACCAGCTCTTCTGCTTTATGAGGGTGGACTGACGCGTCTGGAGGAAAATCGACGATGGCCATCAGCCCGCCTTTCTTCAGTCCGGGTCTCATCTTGCGATAGAAATTCGCTCGATTGGCGATATGGTGGGTAGTGTCGGAGAAGAACGCCAGGTCCACAGAATTTTCCGGCAACATAGGATCATCCTCCTTCGAGAGGACAAGCACTATGTTGTTGAGATTTTGCTTCTCAGAATCCTTCTTCAGAAATTCCAGAATGTCTGCAGCGATATCGACGGCGTAAACCTTACCAGCCGGTGCCACAGCTTTTGCAAACCTGCGGCTAAAGTATCCGGTACCGGCCCCGATATCCGCAACCACATCGCCGTTCTTGAGCTCCAGCGCCTTGACAATTTCGTCCGGCTTTTGCCAGGATTCGCGCTCTGCCCGCTCGTAGTCGGCGACCCGCTCATTGAGCGGTCGGGCCGTAGTGGCCCGTGGCAGTGAGGTCTGTTGCCCAAACGCAGCCACGCCACAGACCAGAAACACGAACACCGCCCCTCTCGTCAGCCACAGATGTGCCCGCCGAAGGTGTGAAAAGAGTGCCGGTCTGAAATCTGGCAAGCTGTTTCTCTGCTGACGGTTCATGATTCTCCTTCTCCTACGTGCAAGCCATGGACACTGCGTACCCCCTGCCGAACCCACCGATCCTGCGCGCAGCAGCTCGTGCATCTCCGGTCAAGACCCTTGACGTCTTAGCTGCTTCCGAGTCTCCCCGGGCTGCGAACGCACGGGTTTAGAAGAATTCTCCAACCTTTTCTCATGATCGGGCACTCTGTATTCGAGATTCCTTGGATGGAGATGACAAAGCGGCGTCTTATAGCCCCGTCCAGTGCACATGGTCATGGTTCTCTCGGCCCCACGAAGAGTTCCTTAAGGAGATACATGAAGAGGCCGTTTCTGTTAGAGTCCGTGGCGTACACCTCTCCTTCCTTCGGGTTTATTCCTACCCCTGCGGGGTGTATGAGAGAACTCGCAGGTCCCTTGATAATGGCCTCGGGGGGTACATCCCCGTTATCGGTTATGCGCCAGACTCCGATGAAACCGACTTGATCGCTAGCCCAGGGTGAGGGTGGTACATCTTCAGGCGCTTGGAACCCTTCGCGGGGCTGGTCCAGTCGATAGGGAGCGTGGTAATCGTTATTGACTGCCGCGACGTAGATTCTCCCCCTCTCGGGGTCCACGGCGATCTGCCAAGGCCGGAGAATACCGGTTTTCGGGCCCGCAATAATGGCTCGGGGCGTAACGTCGCCGTTATCGGTGCGATTGAAAATAAAGATACCGGTTTGCCCACCGATCTGTGAACTGTTTGCAGCGAGCAGCAAGTTTCGAACCGGGTCAACGGCCACGCCGTTGATATCCAGCAGCCCGGACTTCGGGCCTCCAATCACTCGGAGAGGAGGCACGTCGCCGTGTGCGTCTCGGCGATACACTAGAATATTCCTCCCGCTTCGGTCTCCCACGATGATCTCGCCGTTCCGCGAGTCAACGGCCACGGTATGGGGCCGGTTAAGCTTCGTATGAGGACCCTGGATCACCCGTACCGGGGCTTCGTCGCCGTTGGCTCCTCCCCGGAACACCAGCACAGCCGCAGCTAAAGCGACGGGCACAATGACCTCATCGTGCACCGCATCGTAAGCGATACCATGCATTGTGCGGCTCAGCTTCGTGGACTGCCCTGCAATAATCCTCGCTGGCCCTGTATTGCCGTTTGCCAGCCTGGCAAACGCCGCGATTCGCGGTTGGCTCACTCAATTTGGGACCAGGATTTGATCCCGCTTGGAATCAAACGCCACGGCATAGGGATTCGTAAATCCCACTGTCGGCGTATCAGCAGGGGCGTTCCTTACGATTCGCTTGGGAGCTATGTTGCCAGTGGCCGTGCGCGGAAAGACCACGGCCGTGTGGTCGCTGTAATTGGCGACCCAAAGTTCGTTGTTCTTAGTATCGATGGCGACGCCCACGGGGCCGTCAACACCTGTGAGATTCCCGTGAATCACACGAACCGGCGCTGCGTCTCCACTCTCTGTTCGACGAAAGATTAGGACAGAGCTGTCGCCATTGTTGGCCACCGCGATCTCGTTGTGCAGGGCATCGAAGGCTATTCCCATCGGCCAGTTGAGTCGGGTCTTCTCCCCTTGAAGTACCCGGATGGGCTTCGAGTCGCCCTTTGATACACCTGAGTAAACCGTGATGGATGGAGGTAGGAAGTGTCCACCCGGGGCTTGTTCGGGGTGTGGACTCAGTGCTTCATAAGCCCCGTAGGCGCCAATAACCGAATGGTTGCCATGGTTGGCTACGGCAATTTCGTTGTGAACGGTGTCCCAGTAGATTCCGTGGGGATCGGCCATTTCCGTATTGGGCCCTTTGATGATGCGCACCGGGGCCTCCAGTCTCTCCGCCAGCCGACGGTAAATCACAATGGCACTGAGCTGCTGAACCGAAAGCGCCATTTCGTCCGCTGAGGGGCTCAGAGCAACTCCCCAAGACTGGTGCGGAACAAATAAATAGCGCTTGGGTTTCTCGTTGCCCCGAGCGTCATCGGGAAAAACCACGACCGTGTCTTCGATATCGTTATTTACAACATACAGTTCGCGGTTCGGGGCATCTATAGCGACACCGGCAACGAACCCGATGCCGGCTGCCGGACCCAAAACCTGCTGCACGGGTTGAGTGGTAAGCCGGGAAGCACTGCCGCTCGCGCGATTGTAGACAAGGATGCTTTTGCGGTTCTCGTCGCTGAATAGGACCTTGCCACTGACGGGATTTAGCGCAATCCCATTGAACGTTGGGAAGGGATCGATGACGGAGCGCACGGGCGGCACGTCGCCGCCGAACGTCCCTCTGAAAGTAGGGTTCCCCTCTCCTTGGAGAGCCGTATCCCCCATGCAGGTATACCCGGATTCGGTAGCGGTCAAAGCCGCCCGGGAACTTTGGGAATGCTTCGGTTTCGAGGAGAGATGATCAGGGAAAAACGCTAAATAAATGCCAAGCGCCGCCACTGCCACTTTACTTACCCTGTTCCACATTTTTTTGTTTCCCTAACTCCCCAGCATTGCGACTTTCATTGCCAGCGTGAGAGGCGCTGGTATGTGAAGCATGACCGTTTAAACTTATGCAAGCGATTGTATTAGACACGCGGGGAACAGCATCGTCAAGAAAATATCTGTTTTTTTTTCGAAACAGCACCCTCCCAGGAAACCTTGACACCAATTTAGGTTGCTCGACGAGTAGGCTGCCGCGTCAAAAAGGCCTATTTGTGTCGATTTCGAAAAAGATTTCAAAAAA
>PKXK01000202.1 GCA_003132325.1 Acidobacteriaceae bacterium | reverse complement strand
AGGCGTTCGGCAAGGAACATAAGTAGCTGTCAGCTCTCAGCTATCAGCCGTCAGCCATGGCGAAGGAGTTGAGAGCAGCACTGAGGCAAGCCCGGAGGGGCGCCCAGCCAATAGCCGCCGCGAAACGATCGACGAGCCAAGCTGGGAATGGAGAAGGAAATGGCGAGAGTCGCAGGAATTTTAGGCAAGAAGGTCGGCATGACGCAGCTCTTCGATTCGAAGGGCGATGTGCGGCCGGCGACGGTGTTGCAGGCGGGGCCGTGCGTGATTACGCAGCACAAGACCCAGACCAAAGACGGTTACGAGTCGGCGCAGATTGGCCTGGTCGAGTTTGTGAAAGAGAAGAAGCTGACCAAGGCGATGCGCGGACATTTTGCCAAGCACAACCTGCCTCCGGTGAGATTCGTGCGCGAGGTTGCGATAGAGGTCGATGCTCCGGGCGAAACGACCGAGGGTGTGATCAAACCTGGCGACCGAATCCTGGTGGATATTTTTGAAGGCGAGCGCTTTGTCGATGTGATTGGAACGAGCAAGGGCCATGGCTTTCAAGGTGTGGTGAAGCGGCATCACTTNNTCGGCGTTTCCGTCGCGTGTGTTCAAGGGCATGCGGATGTCGGGCCACATGGGCGATGCCCGGATCACGACCCGCAACTTGCGCATCCTGGGCGTGGATAAGGAAGAAAATCTGCTGGTGGTTGAGGGCAGCGTTCCCGGCGCGAACGGCGGTTACATCATGATCAATAAAGCGAAGAAGCCGCCACGAGAGCGCCGCGGATTCGCGGGTTCGGCGACGGTGGATCCGTTGAAGGCGGCGAAGCGCGCTTCGAAGAAGGGGTAGCAAAAGAAAGATCAAAGGCGGCGGACAAGAGTGTCCGCCCCACACGAGAAAGAATATGGCAACCATTGATATTTACAATCTGAGCGGAGCCAAGGCTGGGACGATGGATCTGGCCGAAGAAGTTTTCGGCGCGGTCAACGAAGACCTGCTCTGGGAGGCGATCACACACTATCGCGCCTCCGCGCGCGCGGGCACGCATGCCACCAAGAACCGCGGGAGCGTTTCCGGATCGGGCAAGAAGCTGTGGAAGCAGAAGGGCACGGGGCGGGCGCGTATCGGCTCGATCCGTTCGCCGCTGTGGCGCCACGGCGGCACCGTGCATGGGCCGCAGCCGCGATCCTATGACTACGCCTTTCCGAAGAAGAAACTGCTGGGCGCGCTGCGCTCGGCGCTGGCTTCGAAGTTTGCCGACGGCAAGCTGATGGTGGTGAATTCGTTCGACGTGAAAGAGCCGAAGACGAAGCTGTTTCGCGAGGCGCTCGACAAGCTGAAGATCGATGGCACGACGCTGCTGGTCGATCTTTCGACGGCGGAGAACAAGAATCTGGAATTGAGTTCGCGCAACATCGATGGACTGGAACTGGTGCGGGCGAACGAAGTGCATCCTTATCACATCATGCGCTATACCCACGTGGTGTTCGCGCAGAAGGCGCTGGAGAAGCTGCAGGATTCGCTGAAGAAGTCGGCCACGCGGCGTTCGCACGAAGCGGAGCCGGCGCAGGAGAAAGCAAAGAAGAAACCGGCGCGGCGCGTGCCGAAGACTAAGGCGGAGGTGGCCTGATGAAATCCGCGTATCAAATCATTCGGAAGCCGGTAATCACCGAAAAGGGCCTGGGCATCAAAGAGACCCAGAACACGCTGGTATTCCAGGTGGCGCCGAAGGCGACGAAGACCGAGATCAAGGAAGCGGTGCAGGCGATCTTCAAGGTGAAGGTGGTTTCGGTGCGCACGGCGAATTATCCGGGGAAAGAACGGCGGCGAGGCAAGTTCACGGGCTACCGTCCGGACTGGAAGAAGGCGTACGTGCGGTTGAAAAGCGGCGAGAAGATGCCGGAGTACGCGCAGAATTTGTAATGCAGTCGTTANNCGACCAACGACAAGAAGTAGTGAGCTAGATATGGCCATAAAAACTTACAGACCGACAACGCAGACGCTGCGCTATCGCACCACGCTCGTCACCGACGACATTACGTCGACCAAGCCGCACAAGCCGCTGGTTGAGGGCAAGATACGGACGGGCGGACGGCGCAACTCCGGCGACACGACCATGCGGTTCCGGGGCGGCGGCAATAAGCGCAAGCTGCGCACGATCGACTTCAAGCGTGACAAGCACGGGATTCCGGCGACGGTCGAGACCATCGAATACGATCCGGGCCGCTCGGCGCGCATCGCCCTGCTGAGCTACGCCGATGGCGAGAAGCGTTACATTGTGCAGCCCGATGGATTAAAAGTCGGGCAGAAGATTTTGAGCGGACCGGAAGCCGACATTCTGGTGGGGAACGCGTTGCCGCTGCGGAATATTCCGCCGGGCACGACCATCCACAATGTGGAACTGAAGCCCGGAAAAGGCGCGCAGATGGTGCGCTCGGCGGGCGGATCGGCGCAATTGATCGCAAAAGAAGGCGACTACGGATTGGTGAAGCTGCCTTCCGGAGAGACGCGCAAAGTGCTGCTCGATTGTTTAGCGACGATTGGGCAGGTGGGAAACACGGATCACGAAAACGTCACCTGGGGCAAGGCGGGACGCACGCGCTGGGTGGGAAAGCGTCCGCATAACCGCGGCGTTTCGATGAACCCGGTGGATCATCCTCATGGCGGCGGTGAAGGCAAGACCTCCGGCGGACGTCATCCGGTGACCCCGTGGGGACAGCCGACGCGCGGCTATAAGACGAGAAACAATAAGCGGACCGATACGTTTATCGTGAACCGGAGAAAGAAAGGTTAGTGGAAGGTTTCAAGGTTTCAGAGTTTCAAAGAAGTATCGCCAGTCTCGGTTCGGTTTTACTGAGAACTGAGAGCTGAGAACTGAGAACTGACTTATGGCTCGTTCAACAAAAAAAGGACCGTTCGTGGATGCGCATCTGGCGACGAAAGTCGAAGGCATGAATGCGCGTAACGAAAAGAAGGTGCTGCGGACCTGGTCGCGGCGCTCGACGATTATTCCGGAGATGGTGGGACACACGATTGCCGTGCACAACGGACGGAAATTCATCCCGGTATATGTGACCGAGAACATGGTGGGGCACAAGCTGGGCGAATTCAGCTTTACCCGCCAGTTCAAGGGACACTCGATGAAAGCGGCGACCGAAGTTGCGGCCAAACCGGCGGGCATACCCGGCGGACCTGGAGCGATCGTGCCGTCAGCGCCAGCGGCGCCGAAGGCATAAAAGGCAGCTAACTGGCTGCTAGCTCCTAGCCAGGAGCTAGAAGCTAGAGGCTAGAAGCTGAGAGACGAGAGATGGAATTTCGAGCGGAAGCAAGATACATGCGCGTCTCGCCGCAGAAGGCGCGGCTGGTGCTGAACCTGATTAAGGGACGGCGCGTGGAAGAAGCCAGGAACACGCTGGCGTTCACCAAGAAGAGGGTGGCGGCGACGGTTGGGAAGCTGTTGCAGTCGGCGATCGACAACGCGAACTTCCTGAGCACCGAAAAGGGCCTCGATGTCGATCTCGATAACCTGTACGTGAAGCATGCGGTGGCCAACGACGGGCCGCGCATGAAGCGGATTCGTCCAGCTCCGATGGGACGCGCGTACCACTACGTGCGGCGCATTGCGCATCTTGAGATTGTGCTGGCGGAGAAGAACCGGAACGGCGTGCCGGTCGGGACGGCGTCGACAGCGGGCGAGAAAACGGCGAAGGCTGCTCCCTCAAGGCCGAAGGCGAAAGTTAAGGCCAAGGCGCCAGCGAAGAAGAAGGCAGTCGGCAAGAAAGCGACCGCGAAGAAGTAGAGCAGTCGTTGGTCGCTAGTCGTTCGGGAGTTGGTTTGCTAACGACTAACGACCATCGACCGAGAAAGTTTAGGAGTTACACTTATGGGACAGAAGGTCCATCCTTACGGATTCCGGCTCGGCTATACCAAGCCGTGGAAATCGCGCTGGTTTGTCGTGCGGGACTACGACAAGCTGCTGCTCGAAGACTACAAGCTCAAGACCGAACTTAAGGAAAAGCTCAAGTCGGCGGGCGTGAGTTCGGTCGAGATCGAGCGTCCGGGCAACAAGCTGCGCATCATCATCAAGACGGCGCGCCCGGGGATCATTATTGGGCGCAAGGGCGCGGAAATCGACAAGCT
>PKXK01000300.1 GCA_003132325.1 Acidobacteriaceae bacterium | reverse complement strand
CTCAGCCGAGGGGTCCAGTCCATAAGGTCGGCTGCGTCCATGTCCTCAGGCACGTGCTTTAGGCACTCAAGGATGACGGGCACGTCACGCTTGACCAACTCGTCGGTCAGGTTGGGCTTGATCATGTACAGCAGTTCGCGCGCGTCGTAGCCCAACTCGTAGTTGTCATCACCAGACCAGAACTCGTCCACGGTCCGGGGTAGGTTTTGCTTTTTGGGGTGCTCTTCCTGGTTTGCTAACAGACCAGAAGCTTCTTCGGTTTCAAAAGAATCGGCGGGCGAGGGCGTGGCGAGCGAAGCGAGCGAAACTTTCTCACTGTCTATCTCACTACCGAGCGTAAGCGTAGGATGAGTCTGCTTTTCGGACTGAGTTTGATTCTGTAGCGTAGCGGAAGAATCTAAGGACAGAGTTGCATCACCTTTTGCTACATAGCTCTTCGGCGTTTTGCTACATTGCCCATGTCGAATTTTGCTACGTAGCAAATCGCCTAGTGATCTAGCGTTTTGCAACATGGCTAGGTCTATCCGATAGACCGTGGTCCAGTGCCCGTTGGGGTAGTAGTGGCGCTCGCCAGTGTCCACCAGCACGCCCACGTCCAGGAGGTCATCCGTGTTCCTGTAGACGGTCCAACGGCTGATACCCGCCTTTGCCGCGACCGATTTTTTCTTCGGGCGGATGCTGGTCCCGTCGTTGTTTGCGAAGGCAGCCCACGCACAGAGCACACGCTTGTGCTTTCCGGGGATGCCTTTAATGTCCTGAATTTTAGTTACAAGTCTGCTGCTCATATCTCACCGTGCTTTTTTCGTCCAGTTTTTCTTACCGATTCAGCCGGGGTAGGGCTACCGGATAAGATCGAGATTCTTGGGGCGGAGACGGTGAGGACATCCGCCCCTCGATCTTTGTTGGACACGGGTTTCCCGCGTGAACAACCCCTACTAGGACCTCCGTAGTCAGCTTTCTGTTTGGCTTGCGTTCGGGGGACGCTTCTTGACTCCTGATGCCGCTCAGAGTTCGCCTCACTCGTCCAGCAGCTCGGGGCACGCGTGGCGGACCTCCCGGATCAGGTCGCGTGCTGTCTCCGGCCCCAAGGGCTCGCCCGCGAGCGTCATGTCGATCGCCAGGAGCAAGACCCGAGCGAGCATGGCCTGCCTCCGCATGCGCTCCTGGAGCATTGGCACAGCCAACACCCTCGCTTCCCGGATCTGCTCCCCCACGGGTCACTTCCTCTTTGTGGTGGCGGCCTTGGGGTTGGTCTCGGGGTCCGGCCTTACCCGGCCCCGGCGGATGTCGCTGTTTGCGGGCCGCGCCTGACGGAAAGAGCGGCTGCTGTTTGTGATCTCAGCGTAGGCGTCGGCGGCGAAGTCATCTTGCTTGCGCATGAGGCGGTTCTCCTGTTTTTCGAGGCGTATGTTCCTGCCTCTCTGCCCACGAAGATCGAAGTCATTTTCTGCAGGCTCGTTGGTCGGTCAGACGCATGGGTCTTCCTGGCCATTCGGCATGGGGTATGGCATCTAACCTCCTCGTCCATGCGCCTGTCTGGTTTTGGTTTAAATCAGGCCATCTTCAGGCACCGAATCACGGTGCGACGGGCATTCTCTCGAAACACCCGTTTCGACCTTTATTCCTTGGTGGGCTTGACCGATGCCGAACGGATTTCGGCAAGCTGCCGCTTCACTTCCTTGGCGAACGCCTTCGCAATCGCCTCCGCATCCGTGTAGTCGTATATCTCGACCACCATGGCTGCGAGCTCAGATGCGAAGGTCTGCTTCTCGTCCTTCAACTGCTCGAAGTACGCATAGGGATCGTGCTTGTCCAGCTTGGAAACAGGCTGCGCCACTGCCGGAGCCTGCACGTGGCCCCTCAGCGCCGCCTCCTGCCCGGCAGCGAAGCCCAGCTTGAGCTCTTGGACTTCGTCGGGTCGGGTGTTTCACTGCGCTCGGCCGCAGCCGGCACACCGAGCAGCCGGTTGACATGCCGCTCACCTACGCCGAAGGCAAGCCTGACGAACTCCGACCAGTACATTGCTTGGATCGTGCCGTCCGGCTGGGGCACGGACAGCATCTTGCCCTTGGTGCCCGGTTTCACGCCGAACTCATTCCCCCCAACTCATTCCGAAGTTTGAGCACGTCCAGCTTGTGCCCATCGAAATAGTCCGTGGCGGTCTTGCGCTTGGACTGCCACTCCTTACCCACGGCAAGGATGCTCTTGATGAGCGCCTTTGCCTCTGGAGTGGGCTGGGCTTCCTTCTTAAGCTGGTGCTGCGATCGGGGCGAGTTGGTGTTTGTGCTGTTGTGCCCCACCTTGAAACAGCGGTCCTTCTTCTGGGAGATTATCGTTGCGCCCTCAAGCTGGTCCACGTTGATGGTGGGCATGACAGCCGGGTATGGAGCATGTGTTACCGCACTTTGTAATGTCCTAAGCTGCCTTTGACCTGTCCGTGCAGCCTAGGGGCTGTCATCAGGCACGGGCGGTCAACCCCCGTGCGACCTCGGACATAATGTCCGAGGTTTCGACTAGGACCTCGGACATCGCGTCCGAGGTCAGACCCAGGCCATCTCTGTGGCTGGTATATGGCTGAGGCTCATTGCCTTGGCGCCCGGGGCTTTATACCCTCGCGCTGCCTCACGCCTTTTGGTTGACCCTGCCGGGCTAACCGGCTTTTGCCTCGACCCTCCGCCGCCGCACTGCTCTGGTTTCTTCCAGCGGGTTTGGGTCTCGGCGTCCCCTCCGGGAACGAGTCCAACCACCTCCTGCACTCCAATACTCGATTTCTTCGGATTCTGCGGATTTCCCGGGAAAAATGTTCTTCGGAAGATTTTGGCGGTTTTCTGCGGGCAGTGAGTATTAGTCGGTATGGATTCGAAAAAGCTTTTCTACACGGTGTCCGAGATCGCCAAGCGGTGGGCCTGCTCTCCGGACAAAGTCAGCAGGGTGTTCCGAGGTCGACCGGGCGTTATGAACTTGGGCTCGGGATCGGACACTCCAAATGGGAGGCGCTCGTACTCGATCTTGCGCATCCCGCCCGCCATACTCCAGGAAGTAGAAGAAGAGATGATGCGGGGGGCTTACTGAACTAACTGAGTGGCCCAGCCGTAGCCGACGAGTCTTCCGAATCGCCACGGTGACTCCGGGGCGCTCGGCGCAACAAGCGACCCGGGCGTCAGCCCTCCAGCTATAGATTTCTCACTAGATTTGCGAGCGGAGGCTTCCAGGGAACCAGCACCAAGTATCCTGAAACAAGCCAAGGAGTGTGTCCCACAATCCTCGGTTCCAGCCGGCTCCACCCGCGCTGGAAGTACGGGACTTAATGCCGCGCAAACCGCGTTCTGACGATGTGCCAGAATCTACACTTGCGGTACAGCAGCGGGAGGAACTACGT
This sequence comes from Acidobacteriaceae bacterium, assembly GCA_003132325.1. GTDB lineage: Bacteria > Acidobacteriota > Terriglobia > Terriglobales > Acidobacteriaceae > Acidiflorens. The sequence goes on along the minus strand of PKXK01000300.1, from coordinate 1,015 downwards.
CTAAACCGACAGCCGCTACATTTCCGCGACGGTAACTGGTCATCGGCACAGGCTGGGCTCGACGCTTCCCAGAAGCCCGTATCTGGGGCTATGCGGCTACAATGCCGTGCGGAGGAACTATGGGGAAGTCGCGAAGGCAGTTCTTGACTCTCACATCCGCTAGTTTAATCGGCGCCGCCGTGGCGCACAGTGTTTGTGCGCAAGCACCCGAGCCCCAGCAGCAACCGACTCCCGGCGCGCCTCCGGCGTTCGGTACCGGACCGCTGGTGGGCCCGGAGATCTCGCCCACAACGGTAAGTGAGGCGGAAAAGATGGTGCAAATCAAGATGACCGACAGCGAAGTCGCGGTCGCGGCGTCGAGTTGGCGACCAAACATGGCCGCGCTGTACGAGCGCCGGACCGGGCCGCGCAAGGTGGAACTGGAGGCGACGCTTGCTCCGGCGACGAAGTGGAATCCGGCGCTGGCGGACGTGAAGGCGGCGGTGGTGCGCGACCGCTTCGTCCGCAGCACTGTCAACCCGGGACCGCTGCCCACGAGCGACGAAGACATTGCTTATGCGCCGGTGACCAAGCTCTCGCGCTGGATCGAGCAGCGCCAGCTCACTTCGACACGGCTCACGCAGATTTACCTCAAACGCTTGCAGCAGTTCGATCCCAAGCTGCGCTGCGTGATCACGTTAACCACCGATCATGCGATGGCGCAGGCGAAGCAGGCGGACGCGGAGATCGCAGCGGGGAAATATCGCGGGCCGCTGCACGGCATTCCGTGGGGCGGCAAGGACCTGCTCGATACTGCCGGCATTCCGACGACCTACGGGGCCGAGCCGTATCGCAACCGCGTGCCCAAAGAAGACGCGGTGGTGGTCAAACGACTCAACGATGCCGGCGCTGTGCTCGTCGCAAAGCTCAGCCTGGGTGCGCTGGCGCTGAACGACATCTGGTTCGGCGGCCAGACGATGAATCCGTGGTTGCTCGAAGAAGGTTCTTCGGGATCGAGCGCCGGACCCGGAGCGGC
>PKXK01000017.1:16782-21377 GCA_003132325.1 Acidobacteriaceae bacterium | reverse complement strand
GCATCTACTTTTTTCTCTTCTTTTCATTTTCCTTGTTCTTCCCTTTCATAACCGGGAGACGTGATTCCTTGATCGCCATGAGCCGCAGGACTCCGGCCGCGGCGGTGTACTTTACTGCATCTTTTTCATCGGACATGGACAGCTGCACTGTATCGAGCACCGAGGGGTCTCCCCGTTTGGCAAGAGCCTCCAGCGCTGCTGCGCGTACCAGCCAGCTCTTGTCGCCGACCGCATCGGCCAGTGCTTTCGTCGCGGCCGGATCGGGATCCTTGGCCAGTACTTTGGCGGCTGCCGCGCGAACTGGGGATGAATCATCCTTCCTGATCGCCTTAATAGCTCCCCATCCGATACCGGCGAACGGAATGAAGCCAAGACCCTCTTCGAAGCCGAGTTGCGCCATCTTCTTCGGATCCTTCAGAAAGGATGTTTGCGAAGCGATCAGGCCTTTGCCAGCTTTCCGCTCGCCAGTCAGAACTTCGTAGTAAACCTCATAGGCGGAATCGTCGTGCATCAGTTCAAGGGAGTGGGCAGCTGCCAGGGCAACGGAGGGATCGTCGTCGTCCAATGCCTCTTTCAACTTTGGAATGCTGGTTCTCGACTTCATATCGCCCAGCGCTGCTGCGGCCGCCGACCTCACCTCCGGTTTGTCGTCAGCTAGCGCTTTTTCCGCGAGTCTCCGGGCTTTGGCATCGTCCGGCATCAGCCCCAAAACGCGGATCGCCGTGGCGCGAGCGATCGTTCTGTCTCCAGTGCAAGCGGCGTCGAGGATCTGCCATGCCTCCGCTTTCGGACTCTTGCGAGCTTTGGGAGTTGCTGTCGATTGCTGCCCGGACTCACTTGCCTGCGGCTGTACCGTAGTTGGGTGCGCCGGCTCATTGGTGGGAGGCGGTGCGCTCGGATTTGTTGGTTGTTCCTGGGCCGGCGCACTCGTCTGTGGCGGCGATGCCGGAGTTGTGGATTGCTGCTGCGCAAACAGCAAGCACGATGCGACCAGGACAAAGGCAGGGATTCTAGGCAAGGTTGCAGTACGCATGTATGCACCGTCGACTCGCGAGGAAGCGGGCTGGAGACGCGCGACCGCGCTTTCTGGTAGAGCTTTTTTAAGGCGCTGAGCAGCATGTGGCGGGCGTCTTCCCCCGACACACTGCGCGACCAAGTCTAACAGACGGGTCCGCGGGGCTATCAGAACTTCGGAATGACACCAGGGAATGACACCAGAAAGTCTACCCAAAAAGCCGGGTGCCCCATCCTTGACGTTCTTTGTCAAGGGTGGGATTCCACGGTCGTGTCCCGCTTGGGATTTTGTTCCCCGATAGGCGAAGTTGAGCAACGCACGATCTTGCGCCGTCTTCGAAGGCGACACAGAGAGAGCGCTGGGATCTTTCCGACAGTGCGAGTGCGGCCACTCGATCAACACCCCCGCCCAAGGAGCTTGGACGGGGCACCCTCGTGAGTAGGGATGAACGCGCTCACCTGGGCCACCAGCCCTTCCGTTTTCTATGCGGGATGGTAACATCTTAAAGCTACTGGTGGCGGACTAGCGGCGAGCCAATACAGATATACCGAAGAGCATGGCGAGTCAAATGAATTGTTCACGCAAGGAGCCTTCCAGCAATAGTTCATCTGCACCGCGGTGATACGTCTCCTGCGCCGTGCCGAAATCTTTCCGACGCAGCGCAAGCGTTCCCTGTAACATCCGGGCGTTAACGGTTGCCGTTTTAGGCTTGCTTTCCGCCAAAGGTACACGACGGAACCAAGACTCTGCGGTGCCGAGTCTGCTCTATGACGTATCGAAACAATAAGTTGCGCGTTGATGCAGAGGGGCCACTCAAGTGCAACAGTTGGGTGGAGTGAGTATTCTTCTCCTCTTTCAGGTTCCCTGAACTAAGTCAGACCATCTGAAGTTCTCCCTCTTAGATTACCTAACCAATCGATGGAGGTTGATCATGTTTGTTCGCAATGTCTCTATACGCCTGAAACCAAACACTCTGAGCGAGTTCACGAGGATTTTCGAAAAAGANNGTCATTCCCATGCTGCGGAAGCAGAGTGGGTTCCGGGATGAAATCGCATTTGCTGTCCCGGGAGAGCTGGATGTGGTCGCAATCAGTCTCTGGGATACCAAGGAGTACGCGGAAGCCTATAAGACTGCAGGCTACCCCGAAGTGCTCAAGATCCTGGATAAGGTATTAGACGGCACTCCCAAGGTGCAAGTCTCGGATGTGNNCCTCGTCAATCGCCCGGGGTGGCTACCTGTGCCACCCCTTTTTTGGTCGCAAGATAAGTTCACTCGGGAGAGCCGATGACGCCAAAAGTTCAAGTCGGCACTTTTCTGATCAAAGCGCGGCCCCTTGTTCATCAGCGGCGCTGCCGTGAGAACAATCTTCCTTCCCGAACATGACAGCGATGCCGGGCGAGGTATTGACAACAGACATTGCTTCGGTGCCATTGGCGTAGCACTCAGTCGGGGAATATATGACGCTATTCGTCCTACGGCTACGAAACGGTAATTGCGTTGTGGTTGCTGCGGGAGACGATGCAGCCGCACGGCAGCGAGCAAAGGATTTGAGGGCCGATGTGGAGATTGCTACTGTGAGAGAACTGGATTCGTTCGCGGCTCAGTTCTTGTTGACCGACGGCGGTGAATTGAAGAGTATTCTCCTCGATGAACAAACGCTCGCTGATTTGCGCGCTCACGAGTATCCAATCCTTAACTCCGCACGCACTCAATCGTATGCCGATTTCAATTATTTGAGACCGACAGCAAGGCTGAACATGTCCTCTACGATGCTCTCGCACAAAAGCATATTGACGCATGGGATGACCGCGACAAGCGCCTGGTTTCTTACGCCGTCCGGCAGGAGCGTGACAGGCTAGCGAAGTAAGAGGTTTCTTGATCACGAAGACCGATCGTTGCGGCTAGACCACAACCCTGCGCCTTCGCGATTAAGCTGCCTTCCGGCGAACCGGGCAAGGAAGGGGCGTTTATATTTTGCATCTCTACGCTTAAGCTTAAAGAAACTCATGCGCTCAACCCAACGCCCTACAATAAGGACCGATCATGCGTTCTGATCGTATACACAAGGCTTTGGCCAATATCCCGAATCGCTTCGTGTTGTGCCGACTCGTCTCAGTGGCAACACGGAAATTCCTTGGCCCTGATATGCGGGTTCAAGACGTCATCAATGATGTAATTGGGCGGTTCGCCGATACAGAATTCGCGACGCAGCAATTGAGAATTCTTGCGGACCTTGAAACGAAACTCCCCGCCGCATAGCTGTGTCGGCGAAAATGAGAAGTGAACCCCTTCGGGCTTCAACCGGGGTTTAACGCGACAGCTCACGGGCGGGAGCTTCAGTTATTGTCAAAGCACCTTTTGCTCCATGCGGGAAGACGCTGAAAGGGATTCGGCTTGGCTCTTGACGACGTTAAGAAACTCATTGATGCCGGAAAGGAAAAGGGGTATCTCGCCTACAACAGAGGTGGAGGTGAATGACCTGATTCCCAATGATGTCCGTTCCCCGGAGGATCTGGACGACGTGCTTGCCACCATCGGCACGCTGGGCATTGACGTGCTGGAACGCCAGCCCAAGCTACCTTCTTCGGCCCTGAAAAGAACATTCGAGGAGGAAGTGGAGCCCGGCGGGGGCCTCGGACTCGACTTGGTCCCCGGCACCGTTGAACAGACCGACGATCCGATCCGCATCTACCTGCGCGAGATGGGCGTAGTCCCTCTGCTCACCCGCGAAGGCGAGGTGGACATTGCGAAGCGTATCGAGCGCGGACAGCGGCGAGTGTTGAAGGCGCTTTCACGCTCGCCTATTGTGATCCGCGAGGTTCTGGCTATTGGCGAGGATTTGAAGCGCGGCGTACGCTCGATCAAGGAAATTGTCGTCTTCGATGAGGAAGAGATCACTGAGAAGGTCCTGCAGAATCGCGTCAAGGACACTACGCACCGCATCGACGAGTTGCAGAAGCATTACAAAAGAGCCAGCCAGCTAGTCGTACGACTACCGACCATCCTGGCAAAAAAGAAAGCGCGCGAATGCCGCCGCTGCCGATGCAGGCTGGGCCGCGAGATCGTTCGGATTTCGCTCATCATCCGCAACCTCGGTTTCACCAACTTAGAGCGCAAACGCGTGATCGATCGGGTGAATAAAACCACGGACGTCATGCGCTCTCTCGACCGGCAGGTCAGCGACCTGGAAAGGAAGATTGAGAGCACGCGCAGCGAAGAACTCAAGAAAGATTACCGCAAGACCCNNGTTGGAGTGCGATGCCGGAGTGAGCTTTAAGGAGCTGCACTGTACCCAGCGCGAAATGATCCAAGGTGAGATGGACAGGGAGCAGGCCAAGCATGAGCTCATCGAGGCGAACCTGCGCCTCGTGGTTTCCATCGCCAAAAAGTATGCCAATCGCGGGCTGCAGTTCCTGGACCTGATCCAGGAGGGNNGGTGGATTCGCCAGGCCATCACCCGAGCCATTGCCGACCAGGCGCGCACCATCCGCCTCCCGGTGCACATGGTCGAGATCGTCAACAAGCTGATTCGCATCTCGCGGCAACTGGTCCAGCAACTGGGCCGCGAACCCACGTCGG
>PKXK01000017.1:0-16688 GCA_003132325.1 Acidobacteriaceae bacterium | reverse complement strand
TCACCCGCGAGCGCATTCGCCAGATCGAAGCCAAGGCGCTGCGCAAGCTGCGCCATCCTTCGCGCTCCCGTAAGCTCAGGTCATTTCTCGACGACGTGAATGAATGACGCACACTGGGGACTATCACAAATCATGTGCTCGACTCCGTTCAGGCCGCCACGGAATCAATGGAAAGCTTCCGCAGTAGCTTGAAATCGTCAAGCATCTTGCCCGTTCCCAGGACAACGCAGCACAGCGGGTCATCGGCAATCGAGACAGGAAGTTCTGTTTCTTCTCGGATGCGCCTATCCAGGTCCTTCAAGAGCGCGCCACCGCCGGTGAGCACGATGCCGCGGTCGCTGATGTCAGCGGAGAGCTCGGGCGGTATGCGCTCTAGCCCCACACGAATGGCGTTCATGAGGGTCGACACCCATTCACTCAAGGCCTCGCGGACTTCACTGTCATTCAGAATGATGGTCTTGGGTACCCCTTCAATCAGGTTGCGGCCCTTGATTTCCATCGTCAGCGGCTTGTCGAGCGGGAACGCACTCCCGATTTCAATCTTGATCTGCTCGGCGGTGCGTTCGCCAATCAGCAAGTTATGTTTCCGCTTCACGTAAGTCATGATGGCTTCGTCCATTTGGTTTCCTGCCATACGCAAAGAACGGGCGTAGACGATGCCACTCAGAGAGATCACCGCAATATCCGTGGTACCTCCCCCAATATCGATGATCATGCTTCCGGTGGGTTCACTGGTGGGAAGCCCGGCGCCAATCGCCGCCACCATGGCCTGGTCCACCAGATAGACCTCGCTGGCTTTCGCTCGGTAAGCTGAGTCCATGACCGCGCGACGTTCCACCTGCGTGATCTCCGTGGGCACACCAATAACGATGCGTGGGTGTACCAGCATCTTGCGGTTGTGCGCCTTCTGGATAAAGTAATTCAACATCTTCTCGGTCACTTTGAAATCGGCGATGACGCCGTCTTTCAGCGGTCGGATGGCAACGATGTGGCCCGGTGTGCGGCCTAACATTTCCTTGGCCTCTCTTCCCACCGCTTCCACCTCACCGGTGTTCTTGTTCATGGCTACGATGGACGGCTCGTTCACCACGATGCCCTTGCCACGAACATAAACGAGTGTGTTGGCGGTTCCCAGATCGATNNACGCGCCGGGATAAAAACCACGAGGTGACATACGGATATTTCTTTCTAAGCTGAGTGAGCAAAAACAGGGTCAACCACCGAAGTCCTTCAGCCTCAGTCCTCGTCGGCCGAATCCATTCCACCCCATCAGTGGCCTTTAGTTGGGGGCAGCCTCTTGTTCTGCATGATGGTGTTGATCACGTGCGGACAGGTTCGAACCAGCAGGACAAACGGAAGGATATCGCAAAATCGATGGATCACCATCCCAAGCCAAAAACAGCCTACTGCGATTGTATATCTCAATTGTCGCGGGCGGAGTTTGTCGAAAACTAGCTTTCCCCGGTCACGCGCCAGTTGACGGGCCTCACCGCAGCCCAGCAGCCCAGCGATGTCAACAGGGCCAGGATCGGACGGTTACGCGCCAACTTCGTCACACGCTCTTGGCCAACCCCTTTACGTTGGCGCCTCATGAGCGTCGGACCTTTGCTCGGCTCTGCCACGCGTCGGGAGGCGAGTTGGAGCAGATCCATTCCTCCTAGTCTCCTTATCGAAAACGCCTCGGATCAAGATCCCCGCTCCACGCCCAAAGCCTGCCCCGAGGCACTTCCGATCAAGGCTAGCGACCACTCGGGTGCTATATCCTCGGATCTCGTAGATCGGAGTCAGCCGATAGTAAACTCATGAACCAGCCGCCGTTGACGTTGATCGCCTGTCCATTCATGTACCCGTTCCTGGCAAGCATCAGCCACTTCCGCGACCTCTTCCGGCGATCCGTATCGGCCTACCGGGATGTGGTCCCATCGCGCGTTAGGATTGGATGTCACCATCTCGGTTTCCACTAGCGCCGGAGCTATTTATGACGGAAGATTGCTCAGGTTCAACTGAAATTTTCGACAGATGGTCTTGTCAAAGTCGGGATCGAAGTTGTCCGGAAGTTTGGCATGTAGGAAGTTGGCACCCCAGTGGCGCTTGTCAACGATTTTGGTCGGATGACGGGCCACATTGCTTTCTTCTCGCGCTGATCTTTGCCCATTTGCTCATCCTGAACCACAAAACGCGCCGTCCCTCGACGAGCGCATAAAATGACAACCCCGGCCAGCGTGCCCCAGGGTGCCGCCCGCGATTACGAATCGTCTGACCGTATTGGTATGATGCATACAAACCGCTCGGATTATCTTCGAACTCGGCACGCGCAAGTGGCGGTGAATGATTCTAATTCGTTGGATTTCTGATCATCGGATTTCTAATTATCGGAGTGGCTATGAACGGATTCTGGGAACGAGTAGCTTTTGCCTTTCGGTGTTTCTTTTCAATCCTGTTCCACGCTGACATTCCCAACGACATTGCACAGAAGCTGGTCAAGCGTGCCGGTCCGGTTCCGCAGGCGGCGACAGTTGCTGCACCTTCCGTCTCTCGTCTGAAGGAAGCTGAACGGCCAGCCTCGGAAGCGTTCGATCGCGCGGTGCAGATGCTTGCCCTGCTGCAACGCGATGGGCGGCTCATCGATTTCCTGGCGGAGAACATCTCCGCCTATCCCGACGCGCAGATTGGAGCCGCTGTCCGCACCATCCACGACACTTGCCGACAGGTGCTCGACCAGTATGTAAAGCTGGTCCGCTTGTTCCATGCGGCTTCTGTGCGAATCGTAAGGCATGTTAAGGTTCGGTCCGGCCTGAATCCTTATGACCCGAGTTGGACTCCGTATCTGTCCAGACGCTACGCCGTCGCTCCGCACCGTGCGCGTTCATGACTTGAGCGTTCCCGGAAACTTGAGCCGTGTGAGTTGGAAACTCTCACGCACGGTTCTTAGAGGGGGGACCAACAGCAACGTTCGTCCCCTACTCGACGCGAGAACGGGAAAAGCTAAGCAGCCCTACTGCTTTGAGGTCAACGGAGGGGAGTTGTTCGCGTTCGCGGGATTGTGGGATCGCTGGAAAGACCCAAGCGGCGGCTGGATAAAAACCTGCTCGATCCTGACCACGGCCCCGAACGCCGTGACCTCGCCCGTCCACGACCGCATGCCCGTCATCCTCGATCCGGACGGCTACGACCTGTGGCTCGATCCGGGAATGAGGGACGCGGGTGCGGCGTCCGAACTGCTGAAGCCTTTCGATGCTCGGCTGATGCGGTGCTATCCCGTGAGCACGCGGATCAATCAGGTGGCTAACGACGACAAAGAATGCTCCGCACCCGTGGAACTCGCACAGACTCAGGCTCGTCTCTTTTGTCGAGGAGTCGAACCTGGCACAGAACATTCCTCCATCGCCGCCGGTTACGTACGTTTGCTTTACTGCAAGCTTCCTGTTGTTGTGATCGGGTTGCCGATTGCGTCGCCGGATACGACCAGTTCCACTCTCCGGTTCTGCTGCCGTCCCGCAGCGTTATCGTTTGTGGCCACCGGCAAAGTGTTGCCGAAGCCTTTTGCGCTGACTGAATTTGTCGCCACGCCTTGTTGCACCAGGTAATCGCGCACCGACCTGGCACGGTTCTCAGACAGTTGTTGATTCATCTCATCGCCGCCGACGTTATCCGTATAGCCGTCGACTTCAATGTTGAGTCCTGGATACGCCAGCAAAATGCCGGCAACCTTCGCAAGCTTTTCCCGCGCGCCCGGCTTCAATGAATATTGTCCGGTGTCAAACAACACATCAGACATGCTGACAATCAGGCCGCGTGCGCTATCGCGAGTCTGGAGAATGGAATTTAACTGCTCAGACAATCGCGTGCGCATGGCCGCTTTATCGTTTTCCGCTTGTTGCGCATTCTGCTGCGCTTGCTGTGCCGCTAGACGAGATTGGTCGGCATCGGCCTGAGCCGCGGTGACCGCCGCTGCTGATGCTGCTTGATTTGCGGCCATGTCGGATTGCGCCTTTGCCGCATTCGCCTGAGCTTGCTCCTTCTGCCGGGTCGCGTCGTCGGCTTGCGCCTGCGACTGTGCCTGTGCGTCCGCTGAAGCCTGTCGTTCGTTCGCCAGGCGCTGCTCGTCCATCTTCTTGACTGCGATCGCGCGTGCATCTTCGGCAGTCTGTACTGCTTCCCGGGAGGCTGCGATCAGCGGTTTCCTGGGGACGTTCTTTTCCGTGGCATAGCCATCCGCATTGTTCATCAAACGGACAGCGTGCTGATAGCTGTCGCTGGCATACTCCTCGGCTCCCTCGGACTGCGCGATGCGTAGCGCATTCCGCGCCTCGAAGAATTCCAACGGCAACTTGGCATTCAGAACCACAGGGTCGAACTTGTAGCCGGTGGGAATGTAGCCGCCCCGCTCCATGAGTTCATACTTTGCATTCACTGCCTCGGTAGTTCCCTTGGTGTCCTCACGAACCACGTTTTCGAGCACTACTGCATTGCTGGGCTGCCGAACCGCATAGTAAGGTTCCGCGGTGACGATCAGAGCGAATGCCTGAAGGTCCGTGGTCACAACCAGCTTGCTGCGATGGTTGCCGCCTACCAGCACTTCGCCCAGGTTCACTGCCCGGCCTTCGGGTGAAATCGCCCACAGGATGTAAGTGAGATACTCGTTGCCAAAAGTCGTGGGCTTCTCCAGGTTGCCAAATTCCACCTTGATCTCAATGGATCCGCGCTTGCTATTCACTTCGGCTTCACCATTCGCTGAAGGCATCAGGTCCGTGCCCGCAAAATCCAGCTTCGTAGCTCCGCTGCGATGCTGATAGTTGACCGCTTGGACCGTGCGGCTGATTACGTTGACCCGGAACATCGGGGTGGGAGCCAGGGACTCGACGGTCACGGTGGTTTGGGAATTGGTTTGAGCTACTGCGCTCAAACTCAGTGCGATTACTGCGACCGTTAAGAATATCTTTGTCTTCACAAATACCTCCTTGAGGCAGATGTCTGCCCTGTTGCGTCGTTGTATCGATCTTGGGTTGGTGCGTTCAGCCTTCTTGACTGATTTCCCTTAGGTGATCCTTTACGTTCCGATGTGGATGCCGGAAAGGGAGTGAAACAGCCCAAAAACATTCAGCAGCCATAGAACAACAGCAATGACCACGACGCCATTCAGAATTGACTTGATGGACGACTGCATTGGAATGAAGCGATTCACCAGCCACAGCAGAACACCCACCACGATGAGAACTTCCCGAGTTGAATTAAGTTTTTCACTACTTCTATTCTACGCCGAAGAACGGTACACCGCGCAGCGCGAGGCGTGGAGGCGGCGTTCCGAGCCGCTCCAGTGCAGTCTGGCCTATTGTCGCTGCGTTTGCCCATTGTGGTACGAGGCGTACCATTTGGGCATGAACGGAATACATCCAGAATGCCCCGACTCGGACCCTTCTGATCGCTCAGTGGCTGCCAATGTCTTCCTTCGGCGACAGGAGCCAGACGAGGAAGACGAAGAAGACGACGACGACAACAAAGAAGATGATGATGATGGCGACACGACCGACGACGGCTACTCGGAGTGAGCCTGCCCTTATTCATTTCAGTGGGTGAAGGATGTGGGTATGGCAAAGAAACGCACCAAAGCCGACAGATTAGAGCGGCAGACTGAACAACTGGGAAAAAGGGTAGAACGCCATCCAGACGAGAACGAGAAAAAGAAAACTACCCGCGAGGAAGTGAACCAAGCCGCTGCCCAGACCGCGAGAGAAGTGACAGAAGGCCGTTAATTTGGCTGTTGTTCTCCCATGCTCACAGTTTCCTCCACTGACCGGGTCTTTATTCTTGCCGGAGCAGGAGTAAGTGCGGAAAGCGGCATTCCAACTTTCCGTGGTGTGGGTGGCCTCTGGCGAAATTACCGGATCGAGGAGGTCGCTTCGCCCGAAGCTTGGAACCGTGATCCGCGACTGGTGTGGGAGTTCTATTCCATGCGCCGGCGTGTTGCTTCGGCAGCCAAACCGAATCCAGCTCACTTTGCCCTAGCGAAACTTGAAAACACGCTGCAAGAGCGCCTTTTCGCCTGCACCCAAAACGTGGACAACCTTCACGAGCAGGCAGGCTCAAGAAACGTCGTTCACATGCACGGAGAGCTGTTCAAGAGCCGTTGCGGCACTTGCAGCCGCCCTCCTTTTGACGACACGAATCTCTACGAGCCACCAGCCGAAGTCCCCCGCTGCGAATGCGGCGGCCGGATTCGCCCGCACATCTGCTGGTTTGGCGAAGTCCCGTTCGAATTGCATCGAATTTATCGCGCACTAGGTCAATGCACTCTCTTTGTGGCGATAGGAACGTCAGGCGTGGTCGAGCCCGCGGCCAGCTTTGTTGCTCATGTCAATGGTCGTGCGCGGACAATCTACGTCGGGCCGGAGAATCCTGCGAACACATCCTCGTTCACGGAATGTTATTTGGGCAAAGCAGGGGAGGTTCTGCCTGACTTGTTCGGTGCCTTGTGATGGGTTCTAGCTCCTCCTCGGTGCCTGCGCACCGGCCTGTGCGGTTAATCACAGACAGAATGGTTTGAACCGGCTACTGTGAAGGTGCGCATCTGTCTCTTCCGCTCTTTCAGGCGATGCAGGTGCGATCCACGTACGATCCATGCACGACGGCCGTCGCGCCGTATAAGAGAAGGATTCTATGCCCCTCGATTCTCTGGAACTTCGTACGTCTTTCCAAGTGTTAGGGAGACTCTGATTAAGTTCTCCATTTTCCACCGATGTTCAGGATAGATTGAGAGGAGAGCATCGGAGGGCTGGCGAGGAATGAAACAGCGGACACTGGCGGCGCAGAGCGGGTTTGAACGGTACACGAAGAAGACGCGGCGGGCGGAGTTTCTGGAAGAGATGGAGCAGGTGGTGCCGTGGGCGGAGTTGTGCGCGCTGATCGAGCCGGTGTATCCGAAGGCGGGGCAGGGGCGTCCGCCGGTGGGGGTGGAGCGGATGCTGCGCCTTTACTTTCTGCAGCAGTGGTTCAACTTGTCGGACCCGGCGGTGGAAGAGGCGCTGTACGAATCGGTGTCGCTGTGCGGATTTGTGGACATCGATCTGGGGCGGGAGCCGGTGCCGGATGAGACGACGGTGTGCAAGTTCCGCCACTTACTGGAGNNACGGGAACGATCGTGGATGCGACGATTGTGCACGCTCCGAGTTCGACCAAGAACGCGCGCCAGGAGCGCGATCCGGAGATGCACCAGACGCGCAAGGGGAAGCAGTGGTACTTCGGGATGAAGGCGCATGTGGGCGTGGATAGCAAGAGTAAGTTGATTCATGCGGTGGTGGCGACGCCGGCCAACGTGGCGGATGCGCGCGTGCTGCCGGATTTGCTGCACGGCGACGAGACGCGCGTGTGGGGCGATCAAGCGTATCGCGGACAGGGCCGCGTGCTGGAGGAGTGCGCGCCGCGGGCGCAAGACTTCACCTGCCAGCGCTACCGTTATAAGGATCGGGTGGATGAAGTGGAGCGCGCGAAGAACCGCACGAAGGCGAAGGTGCGCTCCAAGGTGGAGCATGTGTTTGCGGTGATGAAGCTGAAGTTCGGATTTGTGAAAGTGCGCTACCGGGGCATTGCCAAAAATGGGAACCGGTTGTTTGCCATCTGCGCGCTGGTGAACTTGTTCGTGGTCCGCAAGAAACTGCTGGCAATGACGGCGGCGTAGTGTGTCCCGAAACCGCCCAACCGCTCCCACGGAGCGGATGCGGCGGGGGCCACTACACCTTCCAAGCCCCCTAACATCGCTGGACGCCCTGGTTTCTACACCGAGCGGTTGCAATCAAAGCTTGTTCAGACGTTCCTTAGGACATCCTTGAGGTGACGGCCGGGGATGGGTCTGCGGGACCGTTGCCCCCCAGTGCTGGTTTCTATGTCAGAGTCGGCAACGCAATGGAGGTTGATATGGGACTATTGGCGAAGTCTCGATTCGAGGAACCGCATTCCCTAATCAGCGCCGAGTTGTTGGAGACGCTCCTGGCGGATTACCCGAGACGCGACTTTCAGGTTCGGTTGTGGGACGGCACTACTTGGGGAATGGAAAAGCAGCCGCGCTTCACACTGGTTCTCAAGCATCCGGAGGCACTGCGCGCGATGTTTCTCCCGCCCAGCGAACTCAAGCTGGGAGAAGCCTATATTTACGACGACTTCAACATTGAGGGAGACATCGAAGCCGCCTTCGACTTGGCAGACTACCTGCTTGGTCAGGGGCGTTGCCTAGGGGGAGGTTTTGATCTTAAAGAGCGGCTGCAGAAATGGTCCGCGAACGATCAGCCACGAGCAGGCCCCCACCCCATTGAGTTGTGGGGTTCAGTTCATTCCAAGGATCGGGACCAACAAGCCGTCACCTATCACTACGATCTTCCAGCCGAGTTCTACGCGCTCTGGCTGGATCAGCGCATGGTCTACTCGTGCGCTTACTTCGCCACACCGGAAGAGGATCTGGATTCGGCACAGCAGCGCAAGCTGGATTACATCTGCAAGAAGCTGCGGCTCCGTCGTGGCGAGCGTCTCCTGGATATTGGCTGCGGTTGGGGCGGATTGATCATGCACGCAGCCGCTAACTATGGCGTGCAAGCCGTAGGGCTCACGCTCAGTGTGCCGCAGGCGGAGATGGCGCGACAACGCCTGCGCGGAGCAGGCCTGAACGATCGACGCCGCGTGGAGGTTTCAGACTACCGTGACATTGACCATGGCCAGCAGTACGACAAAATTGTCAGCGTCGGCCTGTTTGAGCACGTCGGCGAAGCGCTCCTGCCGGAATACTTCAACCGAGCGTACGAGCTATTGCGACCGGGTGGGGTGTTTCTTAACCATGGGATTGCCTATTCCGCCACCTACCGCCGGGAGGGCCCGTCCTTTAGTGACCAGTATGTGTTTCCGGATGGCGAGCTCGTCCCGATCAACACCACGCTTCGAGCAGCTGAAGTGAGCGGGTTTGAGGTCCGGGATCTAGAAAGCCTGCGCGAGCACTATGCCTTGACACTTCACCAATGGGTACAGCGACTGGAGGCCCATGCAGAAGAGGCGCGCAGGATCACGGATGATAAAACTTACCGGATATGGCGCCTCTACATGGCCGGCTCTGCTCACGGATTCCGTACTGGTCGCCTGAACGTGTACCAGACGCTACTCGCCAAGCCATGGCACGGCGACAGTGGTTTGCCGCTGACGCGGGAAGACTGGTGTCGCGTCTGAGACACAATCGATCCGACAGACGATTCGTGGAGCCTATCACGGTACCAGGTTCGCCGCGTCACAGCAGTGATTGACGAGGGTCACTGCGGACGCTTCGTGGCGGAAGTCTGTGTGGTAGCTGACTGGGGATCGATTCCGCTCGACAGTTTCCCTTTCGCAGATCGCCTCGCTATCGCCGAGGAGATCGATACCCGCTGGCAGGACCTCCTCCAGCCAATGCAAAGCCAACGTGCCGATTGTTGGGGGATCGAGACTATGATGTTGCTTAGAGAAACTCTGATTAAGTACCATCGAAAACCTTGAACCACGGGGTACACAGAGGCCCCCGGGGACTTAATCAGACTTTCTTTAATTGAGAATGGAAGAGCGCGGTCTCGCGTTTACCCCTACTGCTAGTCGATCTTCTTCAACTCGCCCTCGAACGAGTGCTCGGGGCTGTGGCCGGGCTCGGGGAAATCGCTGTCGGCGCCGTCCTGCATGGGGTCGGGGTTGCGGTGCGAAAGCTGGCCTTGCATGGAGTTGTTGCCGGATTGGGTGCGTTCGTCCGGCTCCTGGGAACCCTTCCCGCGGTCGGCGTCGTTGTGCAGGTGGTCGCTGACACTTTTCGGCATGACAGGCCTCTTGAGGTGCGTGCGTCGATAAGAATGATTACAGGATTAGGCTACGCCGAAAGCTTGCGGCGGGCAATGACCGTGTTTGGAAGTTGTTGAAATGGCTGCCATAGGTAAAATTAATAGACGGTTAACGTGATCTTGAATCTAAAATAGAATAATGGTTAACAATTTTCGGAAATATTATCTGTTTGCCAGCGACTTCGATCAGACGTTGACCTTCAACGATACGGGTTACGTACTGAGCGAACTGCTCGGCATTTCTGTCAAAGAATTCGAGCGCAAGGCCAAGGGCATGGCGAAGCTGAACCTGGTTCAGCAAGGCGCCGAACTTTCGTATTTACTCTTGCATGATCCCGAGTTCCATTCGCGCGTCCGGCGCGATGACCTGGTCGAGGTGGGCAAGCGCATTCGCCTCAAGGAAAATATCAAACAGAAGTACGAGATACTCGACCGGCGGATCGACGGATTCCACTTTGATTTTTACGTGCTCTCGGCGGCGCCGGTCGAGGTGATCCAGTCGGCGCTGGAGGGGATCGTGCCGGAGGACCACATCTTTGGCACCGAGTTCAAGTACAACGCTTCGGGCGAGATCGAGAGCCTGGTGCGGGCCACGGCCGGGTATGGAAAAGTCACGCGGCTGGACCAACTCGAAGAACAGCTTGGCCTTCCGGCGGACCATATTGTCTATGTGGGCGACGGCAGTTCCGACATTCACGTCATGCTGCACGTGAACCGGCGCGACGGCTTCACTATTGCCGTGTCGGAATCGAAGCTGGTGGCGCAGATCGCGAAGCGGACGGTGCTCGGCGACAACGCCCTGGCCACGCTGGTGCCGATTCTGGAAGAGATTGCCAGGTGGCAGCGGCCGCAGATCCGTCAGCTGTTCGAATCGTACGGCTTCCTGATTCAGGGATGGGACCGCGTGCAGACCGATTGGGTCACGCTGCGGCCGAGCGGCGTGGCGGCAGAGAAGGCGACGGTGGTGGACGCGAAGTAAACCTCAAACCAATTCACCGCAGAGACGCCGAGGGCGCAGAGGAATTCTGGATCGTTCCGCTTTAGAGCTGTCGATGACCTTGCGAGCCGTACCGTTTTACTTCCAACACCGGGGGCAAGGGGGCGGCAACTCAGCTTCCTTTCGAAGTACCTTCATTTTTGCATAAATGATGGCTTCCCAGTTTGGGATTCAAACGCCCTGATGGTATTACGCGGCAATGACGCACGAACTTGGGTGTCGTACAGGGAATGGCTCAATCGAGTTCGTCAAGAAGTGGCGAAGCACAGACAGTGTCTGGAGCAAGTCCAACAACCAGACGAGAGCCTCGTGCGAACCTTAGACAAAGCTCTATACACGATTGGCAGTGAGATCATGGGTTAGACATGCCAATTTCAAAGGACAGCCTCAAAGACCGCCTCGCCCGCCACCGCCAGATCAAGACCCGCGTCATCGGCAGGAAGTCGGGCGGATGATCTCAATCCACGGCTCGCACGGTTACGATCTCCACCCTGTCATCTATGCTCGGATTCTCTGAATCCTATGCCGTAGTCATCCGCGCACGGCGACGCCGCCCGCATCCGAGGCATTGGCAGGCGCTGGCGAAGCTGGTGGGTGTCATAGCCACCATCAAGGAAGTTGTGGGCGTGGTGTTTGCCAACAGGGAAAGAGCGCAGTCGTAGGCACTAGACTAGTGTGGGGGTTTGAAAACAATATGATCCACGGCCCTTGGTGGGAGATGACCTTTCGGCCACCAAAGGATTCGCTTCAATGGGCCGACCGAGATACAACGGCAAGTTACGATGCGCAAAAGAAGGCGCAAGGAAGCAAATGACGTTACTTGTCGCAGTCCTCGCAGTGCCTGTAGCCGCCCTTGCCGTTACGTCGCTCGCTCTGTGGTATATCGCGGCCCGCACGACACTGATCATTGTCGTGATAAACGCGCTTGTCGGCCGGTTTCTTGGCCTCATTAATGGAGTAATACTCGGTGACTTTCGCCATTGGTTTAGTCTCCTGTAGAAGATTTAGAAACTCCCAAAGTTCGGCCCATGAATGGGGGAAAGCGAACAAAGTGCTACAGCCATTTGGCGACGCCGCCGTGATGTGAGCATGTCCCTCGGCGGCTCTGGCTGAAACTGTAGCTTCCATCGCGGCATTGTGCGGTTGCTCCTTGAGGCGCTGCCGAGCAGTTCTCAGGGCGCTTTACTGTTTCTCCCTTGCTGTTGACATAGGTGCCGTTGTCCGTACATTTCGGTTGAGACTTCTGTTGCTGTGACGCTGGTTGAGTGGGTGATGGTTGCGGAGTCTGCGCGGACAGCGAAGGGAACAATATAGCCGCGAGCGCAACCATGGACATGAATCGGCGGACAAAAAACATGGGTGATCTCCTTCAAGTTGTCCGAATAGAGGTACACCAAGGGAAGGGGGCCGAAAACCGATGAGGAGTATACACCCAAAACAGAGTTCCCTGTCGGGAAGCACACGACATCCGCACTGGCCGACACCGCCCGCATCCAAGGCACTGGCAGGCGCTGGCGGAACTGGCGGGCGTCTCGCAGTCGCACACGTAAGCACACCAGATGACCCCGTAAGGTGCAGTTGCCAATGTGAGCCTCATCACGCATCAGTGTGATTACATCCTTATTGTTCTTGACACGCGTTTGTAACTCTATATAGAGTTCTTACCAATTCTGGTAAGAGAAAATTTGAACTCAAGGCTTTGCCTGCCTTTCTTGCCGGGATTCTTCCCCTTTAGCGACTGGCGCTCATCCGCGCTGTGCGCGGGTTTGGTTGTGCTTGGCGCTCGTGCGCCGAAAGCAAGGTCGCACTGTGTGTTCCGTAGAACTGCGTCAAGAGGAGATTCAATGCAAACTCGCATTTCTTGCCGCTTGCTTCAGGCTTTCCTGCTCATTCTTGTTGGTTCAACTTTCTTGTTCTCCCAGAATCAGCCCCGGGCCACCGCTCCGCGCCCGTTGATCACACAACCGGTAGATGAGTCGCAGCGTGCCACGCTGAGCGGAAATACCTATCCGCTGGCGCGGCCTGAGTTCGACGTGGGCACGGCCCCAGCAAGTTTGCCCATGGAGCGAATGTTGCTGGTGCTCAAGCGCAGTCCGGAGAAGGAATTCGCACTCCGCAAACTGCTCGACGATCAGCAGGACAAGGGCTCGCCCGATTACCACCAGTGGCTCACGCCCGAGGAAGTCGGCACACAGTTTGGCCCGACCGACGCCGATATGCAGACGATCACGGCATGGCTCCAGTCGCACGGATTTCAGGTCGGTTCGACAAAGGGCCGCACAGTGCTGGAGTTTTCGGGATCGGCGAGCCAGGTGCAGGAAGCTTTTCACACCACGATCCACAAATACATCGTCAACGGGGAACAACATTGGGCCAATGACAGGGATCCTAGCATTCCGGCAGCGCTGATCCCAGCGGTGGCGGGGATTGATTCGCTGCACAATTTTCCACGCAAAGCCATGAATCGGTACGTGGGTCAGTACTCCGTGAAGACCCACCGGCTCACATCGCCTGCCGAGCCTGCCTATACGGTGGCCTGCGGTAATGGAAACGAGTGCTATTTTCTAACGCCATACGATTTCGCCACGATCTACGATGTGCAAGCGCTTTGGACCAGCAACATCGATGGAATCGGACAGACGATCGCGATTGTGGGACGAACGAATGTTAACCCACAGGATGCAACCAACTTCTGGCAGCTATTCGGCCTGACAATACCTGCGAACAAACTCAACATTATCTACAACGGGTATCCTCCGGAAGTTAACGGCGACGAACCCGAGGCCGACATTGACATTCAGTGGTCAGGGGCGGTTGCGCCACAAGCGACGATCGATTTTGTAACCTCGGAGTCGACAGAGACCACGGATGGAATTGATCTCTCCGCCGTCTACATTGTCGACAACAATCTGGCCCCGGTGATGAGTGAAAGTTACGGCGAATGTGAACTGGGGCTGGGCACGGCCGGAAATCAGTTCTATTACACCCTCTGGGAACAGGCTGCGGCGCAGGGCATCAGTGCCTTTGTATCCTCGGGCGACAACGGTTCTGCGGCCTGCGACAATCCAGCCGGGCCAGCACAATATGGCCTAAACGTCAACGGAATCGCTTCGACGCCGTTCAATGCTGCCATCGGCGGAACGGACTTCAATCAATACAACACGTGGTCGAATTATTGGAATTCGACCAACAACCCAACCACACAGGAATCCGCCAAGGGCCACATTCCGGAGACTACCTGGAACGACTCCTGCACAAACAGCCTCGCCATCACACTGGGCTACGGTTCTACGGCCGAGCAGGCCTGCAACAACCAGCAGATGATCCAACAGGGTGGGGTGAACTCGACCGGCGGCAGCGGTGGCGCGAGCAACTGTGCGGTCAATACACAAGGTGTGCTGGGCTCATGTACGCAAAGCTACCCCAAGCCCTCATGGCAGCACGGGACGGGAGTACCAGCAGACAACAAGCGCGATCTCCCCGACGTTTCCCTGTTTGCTAGTAATGGCTTCCTGGGCAGCGCGTACGTGATTTGCGAGCAGGACAAAACAGGGGGTTGCAATCTGAATGATCTCCTCGGATACGGCGGAACTTCAGTCGCCTCGCCCGCATTTGCCGGAATCATGTCTCTGGTGAACGAGAAGATGGGCGGCCCTCAAGGTGTTCCCGGTTTCGCGTTATACCAACTGGCAAGCAAACAGGCGAATGCCTTTCATGATGTGCCGACCGGTTCGACCATCGCCATGCCTTGCGTTACGGGGACTCCCAATTGTGTCACCAATACCGCCGGCGACGCCTACGGTGTGCTTTCGGGCTATAGCACGACCACGGCGTACGACTTAGCTACTGGTCTGGGATCGGTGGACGCCGCCAATTTGGTTAACAACTGGGGCAAAGCGTCATTTACGGCGACCACCACTACGATGAGCTTGAACAGCGGCAACGCCGTGAACATAACACACGGAACGGCCGTTCCGGTGAGCATAGCAGTTAGCTCGACTGCGGCTTCTGGGGCCGCTTCCCTGCTGGTCAGCAATCAGGCTGGCACAACGATCGGCGAGGGCATCGACGGCTTCGCGCTGACCAACGGCGCGACCGCGGCAGGCAGCATAACCAGCATGCTGCCCGCCGGGAGCTACTACGTGATCGCACACTATGCCGGAGATGGAACCTATGGCGGCAGCTACTCGAACACTGTGCCCGTTATGGTTAGCAAAGAGAACAGCACCGCAATTCTGAAGGGCGTTATTGTAAAAGGCTCTACGACCCCGGTAACATCCCTGCCGTTTGACGCGCAGTACTTCGTGCGCGCCGACGTCGGGAACTCGCAGGGCGCCCTTTGCAGTCCGCCACCGTTCGGCGAGGTGGCGTGCCCCAGCGGCGGCTTATTCTTCACCGTCGACGGCAACCAAGTGCTCAGCACCTTCAATCTGAATAGCGAGGGCTATGCGGAAACCTGGGTGGGAGCAATCGGCGGCTTGACTGGCGGCCAGCAAACCCTAGGTGCGCAATACAGTGGGGACAACAACTACAATGCTGGCTCAGGGTCGGTGGTCGTTACGGTTACGAGGGCCGCCACTGACACCACCCAGGTTACGGCTCAAGGAGCTATTACGCAGCCGGTTGCGCTCACGACAGACATCGAGGATCCTAGCGCCTCGCCTATTCTTCCCACCCCAACCGGAACAGTTACCTTCTATTCAAACGGCACCGCTATCCCGGGCACTCCCGTGTACAGCACGGGCAGTAACGGAATCTTCCTTTATTCAACGGCGACGCTGACCACAACCTTTCCCGCGCCGGGAACCTACACCTTTACGGCCAGCTACAGCGGAGATCAAAACTACCAGCCTTCGGCCTCCACAGCCAGTCAAGTCACACTGCAGTATCCGATCCCTACCGTGTCGGCAAACCCGGCAAGCCAGACCGTTCTGTCCGGTACTCCCGTAACCGTAACTGCTGTTGTTGATACGACAAATAAGATACAGCCCCCCACGGGGACGGTCACTTTGGGAGGTGGTAACGTCGGGACATTGGGCGGGCCAACGACCTGCACGCAAACCACGGACAGTAGCGGTAACTATGTGTGTCAGGCCACATTCACGTTCACACCTCCGCCTCCGAGTGTGTCTACGGTCGACTTTTTCTCGGCACAGTACAGCGGCGATGCGAACTACCCTGCCAGCCAATCAGCGTTGTCTTGGATCTACATCACCGACTTTTCGCTCAGCCCAAACTCGCCGCAGGTTACGGTGACGCAGGGATCGTCGCAAACGGTAGCGGTCAACGTATCGCCTCTAAACGGATTCAGTGGTACGGTCGGTAACTTCAGTTGCTCTGGTCTGCCGGCGGAGACGAGTTGCAGTTTTAGCCCCACGACCGTCACGGGCGGTTCGGGCTCGACTACACTAACCGTCACGACCGCACCCCTCGGGCAGATGCGGCAGATGCGCCGGCCCGCGAACGAGAACCCGGGCGTCAGGTGGATGGCCACGGCAATGCTTCCCCTGCTGGGCCTGTGCCTGATCGGCATTCCTCTGCGCCGGCGCCCGCGGGCTACCCTGATTACCCTGATGATTCTGACCATGGTGCTGCTGCCCAGCTGCGGCGGCGGCGGTGGAGGCGGAGGACAACAAAACAACCCTGTTCCTTCGATTGCATCCTTGTCTCCAACCCAACAGGCGGCAGGCTCTCAGTCGCAGACGCTCACCATCAACGGGACAGGATTCATCAACGGTTCCACGGCGACGGCCAACGGCACTGCTCATGCGGTGACGTTCACCAGCGCGTCGCAGATTTCGATTGCCCTGACGGCGGCCGATCTGGCCACGACGGGCTGTGCTGCGCAAGAACCC
>PKXK01000235.1:28341-57690 GCA_003132325.1 Acidobacteriaceae bacterium | reverse complement strand
CCGACGTCGCCGTCGTGGCCACCGCCGACGGCCGGCCGGTCCCCGCCGCCGGGGTCTTCACGTCCAATCTGGCTGCGGCCGCCCCGGTCCAACTGAGCCGGAGCCACCTGCTGGCCACCGCCGGCCAGGTTGCCGGGGTGGTCCTCACCTCGGGGAACGCCAATGCGGCCACCGGGCTACCAGGCCTCGAGGCGGCGACGCGGCTGTGCACGCTGACCGCCCTGGGCATCGGCGCCCGGCCCGAACAGGTCCTGATCTGCCAGACCGGGTTGATCGGCATACCGTTCCCCATCATCGAGGTGGGGCCGAACATCCGCGGGATCGTCGGGGCCCGGGCGGGCGGGTCGGAGTCCGCCGCGGCGGCGGCCCGCGCCATCATGACCACCGACACCCGGCCGAAGATAGCGTCCGCGCGTTTTAGAGTGGCATCGAAAGAAGTCACGCTGCTCGGCATCGCGAAGGGAGCAGGCATGATCCATCCGCAGCTTGCGACCCTGCTGGTGTACTTGTTCACCGATGTGGGCGCGACTGCGCGTGAACTGCAGCGTCTTCTGCGCGAGGCGTGCGACCATTCGCTGAATTGCATGTCGATTGACGGCGATACTTCCACCAATGACACCGTGTTGCTGCTGGCGAGCGATGCGAGCGGTACTCGGGTAAGAGATGTTCGCACCCGCAAGAATTTCTCCGCGGCTCTGAACGCAGTGTGCCAGTCCCTCGCCGAGCAGACCGTCACTGACGGCGAAGGCGTGCAGCACGTGATCCGCCTGTTCGTCGAACAGGCGCGGAGCAGGGAAGAGGCGATGCAGGTGGCGCGGACGATCGCGCACTCCATGCTGGTAAAAACCGCCTGGGCTGGGGCCGATCCGAATTGGGGACGCATTCTCGCGGCAGTGGGACGGTGCGGCCTGCCCATTGATCCATCCCGCGTCCAGATTGCTATCGGCATGCAGCAAGTATGCCGCAACGGAATCGCCCGCCAGTTCAACCAGCGGCAAGCGCATCGCGATCTCGCGCAGCCGGTCTGCGATGTTCGTGTGCAACTCGGACGAGGCCGGCACGCGGTGCGATTTCTCACCACCGACCTGACGGCCGAGTACGTGCGGATCAACGCCGATTACTCCACATAGAAAAGGTCCCAGGAGTTAGGTCGCAGGTCTTAGGAAGAGCAGAGGCAAGTGCAGGTTTGTTCCTGAGACCTAAGACCTAACACCTAACACCTGCCCCTAGAAGTTGAACATCGCCTGCAATTCAATCTTTCGATTCGCCGCCATGCTCGAGAACGGCCCACCCGCCAGTGCAATCGATTGTCCGAACGAGGACGAGCTCAGGGTGCCAATCGGAGTTGCCGCATTTACCTTATTCAAGACATTCCGCGCATTGACACTGAACGTCAGGCCGTAGCGTCGAGTGGTCGCCGGACCCATGCCCCCGAACCCTCCGCCGCCGGGCCCTCGCCCCATGCCACCACCACCACCTCCTCCTCCGCGTGGGCCACCGCCGCCCGGAGGAGGTCCGCCGCCCGGAGGCCCACCGCTCGCCTGCGCCGTGTTTTTCCCGCCAAGCTCCGGCCCAAAGCCAAAGGTTTTTGCCAGTCGCAGGTTGAGCGTGAAGTGGGCAGGACCGGTCAGGTAGTTGACGGGAATCTGAGTGTACGACTGCCCCTGCGTCGTGGAATAGGTGTAGTAGCACTTCAGCGTCGGAGACGTGCATGTGCCGGGAGAATTAACCGCGAATTCGGGGCGAACGTTGTACTGCCAATCGTTACTCAAGTCCTGGCCCACAGTGACGTTATAGGGCGAGCCGGAGTTGAAAATCATAAACGGACTCAGGCGAAACCCACGCGGGAGTCCGATCGTACCTCCCAGAAACACCCGATCCCGGATAGCAAAGGAAGCCCGCCCGTAATCGAGGCTTAAATCGTACTGATCCGAGGGAAAGTTCCCAGCGCCGGAAGCGTCACTGTTCGCGTAGTTCAGGGAGTAGTAACCGAATAGAGACAGTTTCGCACCGGCGCGGATGTTGAAATTCGCGATCAACTGGTTTTGCCGGGAAACTCCATCGGAGGAGTATTGAAAAGTGGCTTGAGTTGGGAGCGGTGCGGAGTTTGGCGTGCCCGGCAGCGGGGCGTTGGTAACGATCGACAGAAGCTGATGCACGCCGCGGGAATTCAGATAGGTGAGCGTAACGTTGGCGATTTTTGTGACCTGCCGTTCCAGGCTGAACGCGCTCTGCATGATGTAGGGCGCGTGCAGATCCGGACCGATCCGATAGATGGAAGAGGGAGTCTGCGAGCCCACCGTCGGTGGAGTCGGATAACTCGGATTGGATACGATGTACTGTTGCTGTATCGTGCCGTTCTGACGGTCCGCATTCAGAACGAGGTTCTCGGCGAAGCGGTCGTAGAACAGCCCAAAACCGCCGCGCAGCACGGTTTTCGGGGCGCTCTTGCCCGCTCCGCCAATGCCCCACGCGAAACCGACGCGGGGCGCCCAATCCGCATGATCGTGAATCGCGTTCTGCGTTTCAAAACGCAGCCCGCCGCTAAGAGTGAGAGTGGGACGCACTTTCCAGTCGTTCTGCACGTAGAGCCCCGCGTCCACGATCGTAACGGGCACGGTAGCAGCCGCGCCGCTGAGGGTCTTATTGATGGAATACTGGCTCGGAGTACCCGCGAGGTAATTCTGATACGACGTGGAGGTGAGAGTGCCCGAGAAGGTATAGGCGCCATTGAATCCAGCGTTGGAGGTATCGACTTCGTGAACCGCGCGCAGGCGCCCGCCAAATTTCAAAAAGTTCTTGCCCTGCGAAATCGACGTGTAATTCTGCAGTTCGTAGTGATCCTGGTGGTCGGTTTGCGTTCCCGAACTGCTGCCTCCACCTGTGAAACTCCCAAGAACATTGATGCCTATGGCCGTGCTAAACGGTGTCTGCCCGCTGTTGTCGCGCAGGTACTGGAAGCGAGTCTCATTGACGGCCTTCGTTCCCAGGATCTGCGTATCGCTGATCTGCACCGTGTGTTCGGTGGATGTGGTGTTGTAGCCAGCTTCCGGCAGTACTGACGCACCGACACCGGCGTTCTCCTGAGTGTCACGGTAAAACTGGTAGCGGGCGGTGAGCGTATTGTTCGTGCTGATTTGGTAGTCGATACGCGGACTGATGTTGGTGCGGGTACGAGGGTTGGGAACGCTCTCGTTCACGCCGAGGTCGGGCGGGTTCACGACTGCGATTTCATCAATGTTGCGCCGCTGCACCTGGAAAAAGAAAGATGTCCTCTTGTCGATCGGCCCGCCGACATTTCCCATGTATTCCACGGAGTCGTAGGGCTGCGTCGCATCGGCGTTGAGAAACGGATTGCGCGAGTTCATTCCCGAACTGTTTCCCTCGACCGCGAACTGGCCGTGAAGCTTATCCGTGCCGGGCTTGGTGAAGATTTCGATTCTTCCGTAGCCCAGCTTGTCGTATTCGGCGGAAAACGGATTCTGGTTGATGCGAATCTCACGAATCGATTCTTTCGGTGGAAGCTGTCCGGCCGTAAATCCATCGATGTAAATCTGCCCGCCGTTAGGACCTGCCGAAGGTCCGGCCAGCGCTTCCAGATCAGACTGCAATTCGTCGGGATCGTCGGGCAGCGCTTCCAGATCTTTGCCGCTAAGCACGATGGCGCTGGCATTGCTGGCGGGGTTGGTGTCGAGCTGCGGAGTTTCCGCCTCCACGTTGACCTTTTCCTTCTGCACCTTGATGTCGAGCGAAATGTTGAATTGAGCGGCCTGGCCCGCCGCTACGGCCACGTCGTTCTGCACAAAGACGGCGAATCCCTGCGCATTAGCCGTGACCGTATACTTACCCGGCGCCAGGTTTCCGATTTCGTAACCGCCGCTGCGGTTGGTCGTGGCCGAATGCGTTTGTCCCCCGGAGACCAGGATCGCGACCGTGGCGTTCGGAACCACCGCTCCCGAGGGATCCGTCACTTGCCCGCGCAAGGTCCCGGTCGTTGCCTGCGACTGCGCCACAGCAGGCGCTGCCAGTGCGATCAGCGCCGCCGAAATCAGAATCGCCAAAATCAGATTAGCCCGAATCGGATTTACCAAAATCGGATCCCCCAAAATGAAGACTGATCGCTTCAACCGGCACCTTATGCTTTCCATGCAGATCACATTCGTTGAGAACACAGATTGAGATTTGTTCACTACTGCGCCGCTTCACTTTCCCCACCAGGCGCGCCCAGCGACCACGACGACAACAGCGAAGAGCTTCGATTTGGCGACGCCGTCAGGATGGCCTCGACTCCGGCCAGCAGCTTAATTGCCCTCACCGCGTCCGAATTTCCGTCCTCTGTCGCCAGGATATACACGATATCGCCCTTCTGCAGGTCCGCCAGCTTGCAGTTGGGCAAGTGGCTAAGCGCACGCTGGAACATGCGCTGCAAATCCGGAGGACCATTTCCGGGTCCGGCGCCCTGCCCGCGCCGGGCTTGCCATTCTGTCCCTGTCCGTGCGCCGCCAGTGCCCGGCGGAGCACTCTGCCCGGCTGTGCCCTGGCCGTTGCCGCCCGGCTGATCTCCACTTCCGCCGCCCGCCGCGCCTTTCAATTGCCTGGCGAAGCGTTGGTCCATTTCCGCCGGCAGCTTCCACATGAGCGAGTCGGGAGGCACTGCCACCAGCACGGCAGTCTTGCGGATCGCATCCTGCACCGTCACCGTATTCCCCGCCGCGTCGACCGTCTTGATGGTTCCCTCAATAATCGGAAATGTCCCGGAGACAACTTCCTCCGCAATGACGTCGCTGCCATCCGGGTTGCGAGCTCCACGGGCGTGAAACTGATCGCCCACCTTGATCTGCGCCATGCCTTCGCCGACGGGCGCAGGTTTCGCGTCTTCGTACTTCGCCGAGCCGGGTGGGTAGCGGCGCAGGATGGTGTTCTTGCCAATGTGGACGGCGACACTTTGGTTCGCCCCGGTTCCACCGCGCGAGATGGTGATGGTGCCCGTCGCAGCATCCACCTTAGTGACGATCCCGTCCACTCCTCGCTTCTGCCAATCGTCAAGGTCGTGCTGCTGCTTCACCGCCACATCGGCCTGCTTCACCACAATCACCGCCAGCGCAGTGATGACGACCGTGTGCCCGTCTCCACCCGTCGCTGCCTGCCCGCGAACTAGCACACGATCCCCGGGCTGCAAGTCCTGCACTTGCAGAGCAGTCGCGTTCTTCAGATCCTTTTCTCCTGGCGGCACGCGCAGGATCTTCGTCGAGCCCGTCAATTTCGCAATAATGTCGCCGTCGCCGGCCGCTTCCGCCGCAACCGTGATCGAATCCGCTTGAATACTCTTGATGACTCCCACGGCCTTGGCGACTTGTGCGCCTGCGGAACTGCCGGATGGTTTGTCCTGCGCTACAACGTAGCCCGGCGCCGCCAAAATCAGAGTGACTATCGCCGTGATCAGGCACCTCGCAAGAACGCGCGTCCCAAGAACGTGCACCCTAGGACCGCATACCCGCGGCGAACTCTGCCCGAAGCATCGCATGATCTAACTTTAGCATCGCCCAACTCACCCTATCTAGGCTTTACGAAGTTTTACCCGCCATTGACGTTGCTTTTACAGGGACGCTGGCAACTACAACTGCGTTGCCGCGCATCCAGTCATTAAGACGGAAACCAGGACAGAAGTCAGGTCACCAAAAAAGCAAATGCTGGCGTGGGGCCCATGTCCGTTGACAAATCCAGTCTCGAAAAGCAGGCCCAGTCGGTTGCGCCAGGCTTCCTATACCGCTTGACGGTTGCCTTCCCCAGTTGTGCGGGTGCGATCCTGGCTGTGTACTCTATTTTCTTGTGCAGATTCAGCGCTCTTAAGATTCGTCTGCGATAAACGTTAAACGGAGGATGCACGGTGAATGAGTCCCGGAATGAGAATCCCCGGCCAGTTGAAGCAACGATTCCGAACCGGTCATCCTGGTGGAAGCCGGTCGCCTACGCGCTGATGGGTGCGCTGGCCGCTCTTCCCGGAGTTGGCCCGTCGCTGCGCGCACAGGAACCCGCTGCCACCATCGCCGTCGACGTTAAAGTCGTCACGCTGCCCGTCACCGTTCGCGATAAACATGGCAAGATCGTCCGCGATCTTACGAAAGACGATTTCACGCTGCAGGAAGACGGCCGGCCACAGACGATTCGCTATTTTTCGCAGGACACAAATCTCCCGCTCACCCTCGGTCTTCTCGTTGATACCAGTCGCAGTCAAACCAACGTTCTCGACGCGGAGCGCAACGCAAGCCGCAGTTTTTTCGATCAGATGCTGGTGCAGCCCAAGGACAAAGCTTTCCTCATTCACTTCGATCGGGAAGTGGAACTGCTGCAGGACTTGACCGCATCGCGCGAAAAGCTGCAAGCGGCGCTCGAATTGCTCAAGACCCCATCCGGGCGCGACAGCTCCAACGATCCAAGCTCGAACGATCCAGGCTCGAACGATCCCAACGGCTCGGGCGGTCGCCGCTCCGGATCGGGCTCGCACCACGGCGGCGGTACCGAGCTTTACGACGCCGTTTTTCTGGCGTCCAACGAATTAATGAAAAAACAACAGGGGCGGAAGGCGCTCATTATTCTGTCGGACGGCGTCGACCGCGGCAGCAAGACTTACCTGGAGAGCGCGATCGAGTCGGCCCAACGCGCCGACACGGTTGTCTACTCCATATATTTCGCAGATTCTCGCCGTGAAGAAGGCGAAAGACCAGGCGGAATGGGCCGCGGCGGCGGAACGGGCCGGGGCGGCGGCGGTTGGCCCGGCGGAGGTGGTGGCTGGCCCGGTGGCGGAGGCGGATATCCGGGCGGCGGTGGTGGTCGCGGCGGAGGTGGCCAGCGTCATCCCGAAGAACAGCACGCCGATGGCAAGAAGATTCTCCAGCGCGTTTCCAAAGAAACCGGCGGACGTTTCTTTGAAGTCTCTAAAAAGCAAACCATGGGCGAGATCTACGACAGCATTGTCGAAGAACTGCGTACCCAGTACAACATGGGCTACACGCCCGATAAAGACAGCGCAGCTACTGGTTATCATCACATTCAGTTGCAGGTGAAACGGAAAGACCTGAGCGTGCAGACCAGAGACGGATACTACGCGGACCGGTAGCGCGGCGTCCCGCAAGTTTGTGGTGCGTGGCTGGACTGAGCCATGCCGCTCGCGGCTACCTCACCGGAGGAAGCTGCCGTCCGATTGACGCCGGGGGCCTTTCTGCGGTTGGATGGAAGCTGCGTGGCACCTGCGTCCCCCATCTTCGATCCCGAGTCCCGGCGGTTTAGCCGTCTCGATGCGGTCTGGCTTGTCATCTGGTTGCTCTTCCTCGCTGGACTGGCCGCGCTTCCTCCGCAACTCGAATGGCACAAGCAGCTAATTCTCCTCGCCATCGGCATTGTGCAGGTGCTGGAGACGAAGCTGATCGCCCACTTCCCCAAACGAGGCGTCTTCTACGTCGTCCTGCTTAAGATTTTGCTGGCAACCCTGCTTCTCGGTCACACCAACGAAATCGGAATCAACAGCAGTTACTATCCTATTTATTACTTGCCGGTCGTCACCGCGGCGCTCTACTGTGGCCCGTGGCTGACGCTGGTCTGGACGCTGTTCGCATCCGCCGCCTACTGCTCGTATCTCTATCCCGCGATGCAGGAATACGAACTAACTCCCGAGGCTTTCGGCTACCTCGCGCTGCGCATCATGTTTTTCTTTCTCGCCGCCATGGTGGTCAACCGCTTCGCGCAGCAGAGCCGGCATCAAACCCAGTTGTACCGTGACCTCGCCGAGCGCCTCGCCGAAACCAATCGCCGCCTGGAGAAGGCTCAGGCTGAAGCGCGGCGCTCCGAACGCCTGGCCGCCCTCGGCCAGCTCTCGGCTGGATTAGCGCATGAAATTCGCAATCCTCTCGGAGTCATCAAAGGCTCAGCCGAAATGTTGACCCAGAAATTACAGGCCTCCGATGAGATAGCCCGCGAGTTAGCCGGCTACATTTCGACCGAAGTCAACCGGCTCGGCGCCCTGGTCACCGAATTTCTGGACTTTGCTCGTCCTCTTCACGCGCAACCGCAGCCCGCGGACTTGATCGCCCTTCTTGATCGCGTTCTCCAGATTGTTGCCGATCGCTTCAACTTGAAACAAGAAGAGAGCAAACCTGTGCGCGTCGAGCGCCACTACGCCAGCGGACTGCCGCTGGTTCCGCTCGACGAAAGCCTGTGCGAGCAAGCCTTCCTCAATCTGGTGCAGAATGCCTATGAAGCTATGGAAGACCATGGCGGCACGTTGCGGGTAGAGGTTCAACCGGTGACGCAGAATGATCGGGAAGGAGTGGAACTGCGCCTGGCCGACACCGGTCCGGGCGTTCCGGAAGAACTGCGCGAAGAGATTTTCAATCCGTTCGTGACCACGAAGAAAACCGGTGTGGGACTGGGTCTTTCGATTGTTTCGAAGATCGTGGACGGTCATCACGGATCGATCCATGTTGAGAACGCTGCAGCGGGCGGAGCCGTGTTTACGATCTTCTTCCCGCTAGAAGAAGTTGGCGGGACAATAGCGAATAGCGAACGACTAGCGACGAGCGACTAACGACCACATGCCAACCATCCTCATCATCGAAGACGAAGCCAAGATGCGCCGCCTGCTCGAGCTGAACCTCGGCGACGATGGTTTCAAGACGCTCTCCGCCGGAGACGCCGAAACTGGTTTGAAGCTGCTCGCCTCCGAACCCGTTCACCTCGTCCTCACCGATCTCAAACTTCCCGGCATGAATGGGCTCGAATTTCTGCAAACCGCCAAGCAGCAAGATCCCGCGTTGCCCATCGTCGTCATGACCGCGTTCGGGTCCGTCGAGACCGCGGTCGAGGCCATGAAAGCCGGAGCCAGCGACTACGTCCTCAAGCCGTTCTCCCTCGCCGAAATGCGGATGGTGGTGCACAAGGAACTCGATAACTCGCGCCTGCGCGAAGAGAATCGCTCGCTGCGCGAAGCCCTGGGACAGAAATACAGCCACCCCAACATCGTCGCCATCAGTCCCAAAATGCAGGAAGTGCTGGCCACCGTCGAACGGGTCGCGCCCACCAACTCCACCGTGCTGCTGGGCGGAGAAAGCGGGGTCGGCAAAGATCTCATTGCCCGCGCCATCCACGAAAAATCGCGTCGCGCATCCGGCCCGTTCGTCAAGATCAACAGCACCGCTATCCCCGAAAATCTGTTGGAGAGCGAACTTTTCGGCTACGAAAGAGGAGCGTTCACCGGAGCCGCCACCAGCAAGCCCGGCAAGTTCGAGCTCGCCGACAAAGGCACCCTCTTCCTCGATGAAATTGGAGACGTGCCGCCCGCCATCCAGGTCAAACTTCTCCGCGTGTTGCAAGAGCGCGAGTTCGAGCGCCTGGGCGGCACGCGCACCATCAAAGTCGACGTTCGGCTAATCGCCGCCACCAACCGCGACCTGCGCGCCGCGCTCGAAGATGGAACGTTTCGCGAAGACCTCTACTACCGGCTCAACGTGGTTCCGATCGATATCCCGCCCTTGCGCGAACACAAAGAAGATATCTCTGGATTAGCGAACTTGTTCCTGGCGCGCTTCGCCAAGGATTCCGGCAGAGAAGAAGAGGAAAAGATCGCCGGCATCTCGCCCGCCGCTATGCAGTTTCTAGTCGGGCATTATTGGCCGGGCAATGTACGCGAACTGCAAAACGTCATCGAACGAGCCTGTGCGCTCGCCCAAGGCGGCCAGTTGGAAGTCAGCGACATACAACTCGATTCGCCGCGCAATCGCAACCACGCGGCATCGGATCGCGATCGCTTCCTCCCCGACGGCATGACGCTCGACCAGTGGGAAGACGAAATGATCCGCGAAGCTCTGAAGCGCGCCAGCGGCAACAAGTCGCAAGCCGCGCGTCTGCTCGGGCTTTCGCGGAACGCGCTGCGGTATCGCTTGTCGAAAATTGGAATTGAGGACAACGAAGGCGAATGAGCAAATCCAGAGAGTGGTCCGGGCCACCAATGGGCTGCCCCCGGCCGAAAACCACCACCCTGGTGGAACCGGGCCACCGGAGCCGCGCGAATCGACACTCTGTCCAAGTTGTTAACATACGCTCTAACTTACTAACAACAATGCACTTAATGGATTTTTCCCAGCTCCCGCGACATTGGCACTCTGCCTGCATTCTTTCAGGCAGAGATTGGTCCCGAGCAAGGTGGAGGTACGTATGAAATTCAAGTTAATAGCAGCACTCTTAGGGTTGGGATTGACGATCGCGATTCCCGGCGCCGTCGTCGCTCAGATCTCGGACGATCAGGTGCCGGATCAATACTCGAAACCGTCGGCGGGCATCCCAATGCAGGGTCCCAACGACCAGGATTCGATGGACCAAGGTCCGAACGACCAGGGTCCGAACGACCCAAGTTCTAATGACCAGGGTTCGATGAATCAGGGCCCGACGGAACCAGGCTCCAACGACCAGGGCTACGGCAGCCAGACCGCCAGCGCGCCGGCGGAAACTAACGGCGTGGCGCGCGTCAGTCTGATTCATGGCGATGTCTCTACACAGCGCGGTGATAACGGCGCCTGGTCGGCGGCGGCGCTCAATGCTCCCGTGCTCGCGGGTGACCGCGTTTCAACCGGCGACAAGGCGCGCACCGAACTTCAGCTTGACTATGCCAACATGCTTCGCCTCGCGGAGCATTCGCAGGCCAACATCAACACCCTGACCCGCTCCCAAATCCAGGTTCAACTTGGACGCGGCATGGCGAACTACTCCGTTTTCAAGAACAGCGACGCGGACGCGGAAATCGATACGCCCAACGTTGCCATTCGCACCAATCGCGGCGAGTCCAGCTTTCGAATCCTGGTAACCGCCGACGATCACACCGAAGTGCTGGTCCGCAAAGGCGAAGTCGAAATTACGACTCCGCAAGGCGGCACCCGAGTGGGGGAAGGCCAGTTCATTACCGTGCAGGGCGCGGGCGATCAGGCGCAGTACAAGATCGGCGAAGCACCTGCACGGGATGACTGGGACCAGTGGAACACCGATCGCGACAACGTTATCCGCCATGCGGCATCGCGGCGACACACCAACGATTATTACGTGGGAGCCGAAGATCTCGACAACCACGGAACCTGGTCGGAAGTTCCAGATTACGGTCAAGTGTGGCGGCCGACGGAAACGGACCCGGACTGGGCTCCGTATCGCAATGGCCACTGGGTGTACGAGCCCTATTGGGGATGGACCTGGGTTTCGTACGATGATTGGGGCTGGGCGCCGTATCACTACGGCCGCTGGATGAATATCGACGGAGGTTGGGGATGGTGGCCTGGTCCGGCCTACGGTAACCCGTTCTACCAACCGATCTGGGCGCCGGCTTATGTTTCCTTCTTCGGGTTCGGCGGTGGTTTTGGCTTCGGATACGGTGGCGGCTGGGGATCGATCGGCTGGCTTCCCCTTGGACCGTGTGACCGTTTCCATCCCTGGTATGGCCGGTATGGCGGGCGCTTCGGCGCTACCAACATCAACGGATACAACCGCGGCGGCTTTGCTCCGCTGCATGGCGGCTCGCAATTTTCGAACGTGAACCTGGCGATGCATGATCAGCATTTCCGCGGCGGGACAACCGTCTCAGGCCGTGAGTTCGGCACAGGCCGTATGCATGCTCAACCGATGAGTCATGCGCAGTTCCAGAATGCGCGTTTCTCGACCGGCAGACTGCCCATGACCCCGGGCCGCGAGAGCTTCTCGGCCAGCGGCCGCGCGGCGGCTCCCTCGACGACTCGGAATGTGGCGCAGAATCAGCACTTCTTCTCGGCCCGAGGCACCTCGGGGACGGCGTCGCGTTCAATCGGGCGAGGTCAATCGCAGATGTCGAACGGCAACCGGCAGGCTGGCGGATTCTCCGGAAACGGCCGCGAAGTTGCGCGGCCCGGAAACACCAGTTCGAATAGCGGGTCCCAGCGTTTTAGCCAGAATTCGGAACCACGAAGCAACTCGAATTGGGGTTCAGCGCCAAGACCCGGCAACTCAGGTGGCTCGATGTCCGCTCGCGCGAGCAGCAACGGCAACGGTGGTGGCTGGCAGAAATTTTCACCTATGCCACCGCGTTCATCTTCCGGATCCAGGTCGAGTGAACCAGCCGGACGCCCATCCATGGGAGGCGCGGAGAACCGCGGTTCGTACGGATCGCCCCGCAGTTCGGGTCCGGCAGGCCGCAGCTATAGTCCAGAGGGCCGTGGCTACAGCGGATCCTCATCAACCCGCAGTGAGCCCGCTGGACGCCCATCGATGGGAGGCGCAGAGAACCGCGGTTCGTACGGAGCGCCCCGCAGTTCGGGTCCAGCAGGCCGCAGCTATAGCCCAGAAAGCCGGGGCTATAGCGGATCGTCTCGTCCGCCGCTCAACATGAGGCAGCCGATCGTTTCCCCGCGCTCGTACGGTCGTCCTTCTTACGGCGGCAATCGTGGCGGATACAGCGGCGGCGGACGCCCGGCTCCGAGTTACGGTGGCGGCGGACGCCCGAGTTACGGTGGCGGCGGACGTTCCGCTCCCAGTGGCGGTGGTGGTGGGCATTCGGCGCCGAGTGGCGGATCGCACGGTGGCGGATCGTCGCACGGCGGTAGCGGCGGTGGCGGGTCGTCGCACGGCGGTAGCGGCGGTGGCGGCAGCAGACATGGAAGGTAACACTACGCTGGATTCTTTCCCAGCGTAGCAACGCAGCATAGCAACACTCACCCCAGCAGTGAGACGCGCAACCACGCGTCCCACTGCTTTTTTGCGGAAGTTGAGGTGGTGACGGTCGGTCCCGCCCTCGTCCTGAACGGGAACGCAAGGTCATTTGCCATGCAACTGCTGCGCGAGGTAGTTGGCAATACCCATTTCCTTGATGGAATGAAGCTGAGATTCCAGGAAGTCCGCGTGCCGTTCCTCGTCCTTAATCATGTGCTCGAATAGGGCTCTGGAGCCTTCGTCTCCCGCCACGACGCAAGTCTTCAAGGCTCCGTTGTACTGGCGGACCGCCTCCAGTTCATCTTTGAGGTTAATCTCCATTTGCTGCTGCACCTTGCTGCCCAGCTGAGGCTTCAATGCGACATCGACCGCGGGTGTCGAGTCCAGGAAGATAATCCGCTCGATCAGTCCTTCGGCGTGCCGCATCTCCTCGATCGCGCGCACTTTCGTGAGCTCTCCGAGGCGTTTGTAACCCCAGTTCTGGCACATCTCCGAATGCGTCATGTACTGCACAATCGCTGTCAATTCCGAGCATAGAGCCAAGTTCAACTGCGCAATAACCTTCTCGTCGCCGTGCATGGTTTCGACCTCCGTCGTTTAACATTTTGCGATTTGCACGTCAAAAAGGCTGTGATGCACGGCACATAGGCATGGCTGGGCGGACATCCTTACGCCACCGCGCCGCTCGTTGACCGACGTTACAAGGTCACAGGCCCTAATGACACAGGTCACAGACCCGCCGGTCATGCGACGGCAGAATCGGAGGAGTCACTTCCCAGAACCACCTCACAAAGGAGCAAGGCCATGGCCTCTACTGCCGCCCCCGTCGAGCCGGAACTGCTGCGGACACTTCCTTCCGATGCCGCACGCCAGTTGCAATGGCGATTCGCCGACCGCTATGACCTGCACATGTTGGTGCAGTCGGTACGGTCCGTGGCCCGCGGTCCGGTGGCCCGGCTGGTGGCCAGCGGCGGCCGCAACTCTCACGAGTGGACTCCGGCCAAGGCCGAATTGCTCGAGGCATTCGATAGGTCCGGGATCACAGCCGTCTTCATGGAACCGGAGCAGGGTGGGTTCATCGCGGGCCCGAAGAACCTGGCGCTGGCGCTGGTTGCGTTTGAACTGGGCTGGGTGGACGGGGGGGCCGCAACCGCCAGCCTGGCCAGCTGTCTGGCGCTGTCGCCGATCCACGAGCGCGGCACGCCCGAGCAGCAAGCCAAGTACATGCAGTTGGCCGCACCGCCTCAGGCCGGAGAAGATCGCAAACCCTGGCGGGGAGCATTCTGCCTGACCGAGCCCATCCCTTATGTCGGGGTGGATACGGGCATGCTCAACGGGAAAATCCGAATCGCCGAGTGGAAAGAAGGGAAAGAGCCGGTTCTGCAGGTGGAAAAGCGTGGCCGCTTCATCACCAATATCGCGTTCGCAAATTTTGTAACGGCGGCGGTGGATTCCGGCGACGAGCGCATCAAGGGAAGTTGCATGGTGATCCTGGAAGAAGGGGATCCGGGCACGTTCGATCGCGGCACGCCCACGAAAAAACTGGTACATCAGCTTTCTTCGACTGGCGATCCGATTTTCAGCCTACGCATCCCGGCCAGCCGTATTGTCGGCGGCTACGATGTGAAAGATGGCGTCATCGTGCCGCGCTACAACCATAGCGAGATCATTGAAGCCGTGTTCCGCCGCACGCGCGTGACCGTGGGCGTTATGACCGCGGCGAAGTTGCTGTCAGCAGTGGAGCCGGTCATTCGTTATCAGCGCGGGCGTTTTCGTGGCGCGGAGACGGCGACGCCAGGATCGGTGCGTTATGAACTCGGGTTGCAGGCTCGCGAAGACGCACTGCACCGGCTGGTGGATGTGTGGGCAACCGGCGAGGCCAGCGCAGCGCTCGGATTTGCGGCCGCGCGGGCCTTTGATGAACTCGATCCCTTGGAGCGCGAGGTTGACCAACTGCTGGCTACGCAGGGAATCGCCACCGCCAAAGCGCGCGCGAAGCTGCATCGCGAGGCGTCGGAACTAGCGGCGGATTTGCTCCGCCTGCCCGCCGGCGATCCCCATCGAGCGCAACTGGAATCGGACACGCTTCTGCGTTTCGTTCTTTTGGACTCCCTGGCCGACGTCCTTTGCCCCGCCACCAAGCTGTGGAACACGGGCTGGGGCGCACAGATGATGCGCGAAGCGGTCAGCCTGATGGGTGGCTACGGCATCACCGAAGACTGTCCGGGCTTCCTCGGCAATAAGTGGATGGATGCGCAACTGGAAGCGACCTACGAGGGGCCGGAAGCGGTACAACGCCGCCAACTTTCGATCACCATGACCAACCCGCTCTTCCTCGCGCAGTTCAAGGCGTGGGT
The DNA here is from genome assembly GCA_003132325.1 of Acidobacteriaceae bacterium. Lineage (GTDB taxonomy): Bacteria > Acidobacteriota > Terriglobia > Terriglobales > Acidobacteriaceae > Acidiflorens. Next base: position 42,619 of record PKXK01000235.1, on the reverse strand, counting down.
TGCGGAGATGCGCGGCATCGCCAGCGAGCGTCCCGGCACCGGCGCGTGCACGCTGGCCACGGCAATGGGAATGTGGCTGTGGACGCTCGACCGTTTGCAGCACAGCAAAGATGCCGACGGCGGCCGTCTCTACCAGAGCGCGCGTCAGGGGGTGACGTTCCCGCTCGCCGACGCACTCTGCTGGTTGCTCGCGGCCCGCTGCCAGATTCTCGATGCGCTCGAACTGGAGCGCCGTGGACCAAGCGACCCCGCGGTTGCCGAGGGTCTAGCCGGCCTGGTGAATTTTATGACCGACCTGTGTCACGTGCAATCCGCGCGCGCCAGCGGAGAAGTGTCCCGCATCTGCGCCGAGTTGGTGTTCGGATACAACCGTCACCCTGCGTGGGACGAGGCGGGATACCGCGGCTGCTACCAGCAAGACGAACTGGATTCGCTTGAGGGCATTATTCCGGGCATCGGTTCCTACGGCTTGGATGTCATCGCACTCGATGGCTCGCATCCGAGAAAAGCCGGTCCCTGCGCGAAGTGCAATGGAGCCGAGCAGTTTCTCGCGTTGCAAACCAAGCTTGCCACCTGCCTCACCGGCTGCCGCCTATCGAAGGACCGGGCCGCCGAGGCGATTTCGAAGCTCATGATTCCGGAGGCGCTGGACTACCCCGCATGACCGCCTTGATTTTGGGTGGCGCAGCGCTTCAGCGCTGCATTAACTGCATTGTCTTGAATGCGGCTTTAGCCGCTGAGGGCGGAGATTGGAGCTCCACAACCGGCTCATGAGCGCTGCTTCCCAAGAAACCGCCGCAATCGACCGCCCACAGATGACGGTCGACATCGCATGTGTGGGCTTCGGTCCCGCGATGGGCGGCTTCCTGACGACGCTCAGCCGCAGCTTGCTGAATCCGGATGGCTCGGTGCGATTGGAGAGCACAGCCTCCCCAGGCCTGCCTCTGCAGGTAATCTGCTACGAGCGCGCCGACGGGCTGGGCTTCGGAGTCTCAGGCGCAGTCACCAGGGCCCGTGGAATACGCGGCAGTTTTCCCGGCGTCGACCTAACGCAAATTCCCATGTCGGCCGCCGTGAAGAACGAGAAGCTCGTCTACCTGCTCGATCCCACGGGCGCGAGCCGACGATCATTTTCCTTCCAGGCTGCCGATCGCGTGTTGCGCTCGATTGGCTTCCTCTTCGGGCTAAAGCACGATGCCTTCGAGTTGCCCTACACCCCACCATTCATGAAGAAGCACGACGGCCTGGTGCTGTCGCTCGGTCAGTTCAACCAGTGGGTCAGCGATCAAGTGGCAGCGTCCGGAGTGGTGCAAATCTGGCCGGGCATGCCGGTCGCGGAGCCCTTGATTGAAGGAGACGCGGTTACAGGCGTGCGCCTCACCGATCAGGGCACTGATCTCCAAGGAAGCCCCGACACAGGTTTCACGCCGGGCATGGACCTACGCGCCGCGCTGACTGTAGTAGGCGACGGCCCGGTGGGAGCAGTCGGGCGCAAAATCGACGCGCAGCTTGGAATGCCGGAAGGCCACGGCTCCCGCGAATGGGCGCTCGGCATGAAGATGGTGATCGAGCTCCGCGAAGATAGCGGACTGGAGCCCGGCACCGTCCTGCACACCATCGGCTTCCCTGAGCCGGAAATTTTCGGTTTTCTCTACGTTCATCCCGACAGGCTGGCCTCGGTTGGCATCTTTGTTCCGTCGTGGTTCCGCAACCCGGTCCGCACCGCGTATCGTTACCTGCAGCACTTCATGCTGCATCCTTGTTTGTGGCGCTATCTCGAAGGTGGAACGCTGAAGTCGTGGGGAGCGAAGTCGCTGCAGGAGTCGGGCCGCCACGGCGAGCCATTTCTAGCGGGCAATGGCTACGCCCGCATCGGCGAGGGCTCGGGCAGCACAAATGTGCTCGCGGGCTCCGGAGTGGATGAAGCCTGGACCACCGGCGTGCAACTAGCGGAAGCGGTCATCGAACTGGCCGAACAAAAACGGGCGTTTACTCGCGAGAACCTTGAAGCTACGTATGTGCGGCGCCGTCGGGAGAGCTGGGTCGATCGCGAGTCGAAGATCGCGGCCGACGCGCGCAATGGATTCCAGAACGGTGTCGTCACGGGAATGATTGGCATGGCCGTCGCGGGCTTGACCGGCGGGCGGGTCACGCCAGCGTCGCGTCCAGCGCCCCGGCTGCCCTGCCTCGAGGACTTTTGCAGATCGCGGATTTCACCCGCCGAACTGAAACAGATGCAGGAGGAATGCGCCGCCAAGGGCACCTCCCTGCACGACCGGATCATGGACCGCTGTGGCTGGCCCGAGATTCCGATGGATGGCAAGCTGCTCATCTCGCACCAGGATGCTCTGCTAATGGGAGGAGGCGTGCAGGCCCCGTCCGGCTATGCGAATCACGTGATCTTTCGCCGCCCCGAACTCTGCCGCGCCTGTGAAACCAAGTTGTGCGTCGAGATGTGCTCAGGACAGGCGATTACTCGCGGTGAAGACGAAGTGCCCGCCTTCGATCGCGAGAAATGTGTGTACTGCGGCGCGTGCCTGTGGAATTGCCAGGCCGCAGCCGACGGCGAGCAGGGCAACATAGAATTCAAGCCCGGTGCGGGAGGATTGCACTCGGCGCTGAACTGATTCGGGTGCGACTGGGACCGTGTCATTTTGCGCTTAGGTCTTCCCCCGTGTACCTCTGTGTCCCCTGTGGTAAAGGGTTTCTAAAACCTCGCAACCACAGGGGACACAGAGGATCACAGGGGATTGAGGAAGTCGACGCACTCGATTCATCTTGCAGTTGGCGAGAATAGGAGCCGAATGGCAAACGGATATCACATAGTCGTCTGCGGCAGCATCGTACCCGACCCGCTGCAAACTCTGGAGCCAGTCCAGACCCCAACCGGTCCCGCGCTCAAGAACGAAATGATGCTTCCGGCCGTTCTCGATCCCTGGGCGGCTCATGCGTTGTATGAAGCCGGCGACCTGGCCTCAAAGGTCGCGGGCAGCAAGATCTGGCTGGTGAGCGTGGGACCTAAAGCAAAACTCCAGCAAGTGATGATGACGATTGCCCAGCGCGTGAGTTTTGAACTTGTCCCGGTCGATGCGAGCGCCAGCGGCTTTGCCGATGCGCACGCGACGGCTGCGCTGCTGGCGGAAACCATCCAGGGCATCCCCGGCCTCGATCGCTCGCGCCTGCTCGTATTCGGCGGATGGGAATCAGCGTCGCGAGGCGCGGGCGCCACCCTGCAGTTAGTTGGAGAGCGCCTCGAAATTCTCGACCAGTTTCAAGGCGTCGACCAGCTCAGCATGCAAGCCGATGGTTCGTTCGAAGTTCTGGAGCGCATCGAAGGCGGACGTCACCAGGTTTCGGTCTGCCAGGGGCCGCCGGCGTTATTCGGCTGGGCGACCGGCAATCTGCCGGAGCCGCGCAACAATCCGCAGGTTGGAATGGCGAATATGCGCACCGTGATGCCCGCGTTGCAACGGGCGAAGTCCGTGCCGCTGCCGGTTGGTGGATTGCACTTCTTGAGCGCGAGCCCGCCGAAGCAACAGCGGCAGACGCGCGTGGTCAAAGATTTGTCGGCCGATCAGATCGTGCAAGAGCTCGCGGAATGGATTGGCAAGTAACGATGAGATCAACAGTTCCCCGGTGCAAGCACGGTTGGTATCAGGGCATCGCTTTAGCGATGCCGAAGACGTAGAAATCAGATGCCCCTTTAGGGGCTGGTGGCCAAAATTCAAGGTCGCTTGCGCAGCCTGTTCGAACACGCGGCAAGAGAAGAATACCGGAGATCAAGGCTCAGATGTCACAAAGCATTTTGTTTCTGGCGCACGTTTCGGAAGCTGGCAACACCCTCCCCAAGTCGTCGTATGAGGTTCTGGGCGCGGCGTTGGAGTTGACAAAGCAGCTCGGCGCGCGTTTGACCATCGGCCTAATCGGCGAGGACGTGTCGGCCGCGGCGCAGACGGTCGCCTCCGCCGGAGCCGAGCGAATTCTCGCGGTCGCGGGGCCGGATTTTTCCACCGCGCGCTACGCCAGCGATGCGGCGGCGGCGGAAGCAATCTGCCGTTCAGCGGCAGCCGACCTGATTCTCGCGCCCGCAACCTCACGTTTCATGCGCGTCCTGGCAGGAGTGGCGCATCGTCTGAACGGATGTGTCGACACCCATGTCACCTCGCTCGAAGCCGTCGAAGGCGACGTGCGGGCCACGCGCTGGCACTATCGCCAGCGGATCGAAGCAGTCATCCGCCGCGACGCGCGACCTTGGTTGGTATTGCTCGAGTCCGGCTGTCACGCGGCCTGGGTTACCAGAGAAACGACCGGAACACCAGGCGCGGCCCGGGTCGAACAGATTCCGGTGATCCTGCCGAAAGTGGCCGCAAGAACGGCCGTCAGCGGCATCCGCGCTCCGAAGAGCGACGTACAAACCATCCGGCCCGACGCCAGCTTGCTGTTTGTTGCGGGCGCAGGCTGGACCAAGAAGCAGGCCGACGGCAAAACCCACGTCGAGCAGGCAGAACCGCTGATTCTCGACTTCCTGCGCACGTCGGGCGCATCCCTCGGCGGCAGCAAATCGCTCGTCGATCAGACGGGAGAAAGTCAGGCGGTGCTCGGCTTCATGACCCATCTCAACCAGGTGGGCCAGACCGGATCGACGCCGCGCCATCCCAAGGGTTTGTCCACGTGCTGCCACGGCGAGGAGCCCCACGTCGTGGGCTGGCGCTTCATCAACGAACGCCGCGCCGTGAATCTCGACCCGAACTGCGGATGGGCACGGGGAAAAGCGGACGTGCTTTACGTGGCGGATGCGTTTGAAGTGCTGGCGAAATTGAACGCACTCCTCGCCCAGAGAAGCCGAACCAGTCCCGAGCCGGCGCCTCAGGAAGCCTGACCCGCGCGGGTTATTTGGCGGACGCGTGTATTTCCGGTTGGCCGCTCACTCTGCGGGATCCATGCCGCACCGTGTCATCGCACGTAACCGCGTACTTGGGAACAGAGAACCCCACAAATCCGGAGCGCGGATTCATCCACCCGCGCTCCGGCACCGGGAACCAGGAGACCAGCTCACGGTGAACTTTCTTCCCTTGCCACATGCTGCTGCTGCAATTCGCAAGCGCAGCCTGCATCGTTCATCAATTGATCGTAAACGTCTTGGCCGCGCTCGTGCCGCCTCCTGGGGTTGGGTTAAAGACCGTTACGCTGGCTGTGCCTGCCGTCGTGATATCGGTGGACGGCACGGTTGTGGTCAACGTCGTGCCGCTGACGTACTTCGTAGTGAGTTTCGTTCCATTCCACTCAATAACAGAGGTGGAAACATAGTTAGTGCCGGTAGCGGTGAGGGTGAAAGCGGCGCCACCGTGCTTCGCCGAACTCGGTGAGATCGAGGTCAGTGTCGGCGCCGGATTGTCGACCACGAAGTTGGAAGCCGCGGAGGTGCCGCCTCCGGGCGCGGGAGTCGTGACCGTGACTTTGAACGTTCCGGCTTTCGCGATGTCGGCAGCGTTGATGGTGGCCGTAATCTGAGTCGCGCTCACAAACGTGGTGGCGCGCGGAGATCCATTCCAATTCACCACCGAGCTGTCGAGGAAATTCGTGCCATTGACCGTAAGCGTGAATCCGGCGCCGCCCGCGTTCGCGCTGCTCGGCGAGAGCGACTTTATGGTCGGCAACGGGTTCACCGCGATGAGTTGCACGGTTTGTGTGCCCGCGGAGTCTTTAATCGTAAGCGTCCCGGTTTGGGCCCCGAGGGCCTTTGGCGTGAACTTCACCGTGATGGTGCATTCCCAGCCGGCCTTGCGGCTCGTCCCGCAATTCGAGCTTGCGGTAAAGTCGCCCGTTCCGCTAGCCGTCGTAATGCTGTCGATCGTCAGCGTGGTGCTCTGGTTGTTGGTGAGGATGATGGCCAGCGACTTGTTGGCGCCCACAGCGACGCTGCCAAAATTCAGGCTGAGCGGCGAAACGCTCACCGGCTGCGTGCTGTTTTGCATCACGGTGACGAATTCGGGGCCCGCGCCAGAGTGCCACCCGTCGCTGTTCAGTACAGCGATGTCTGGCATGCCATCGCCGTTAAAATCGGCGACGACGGCGCCGGGGCTCATGTCGCCGACGTAGAACTTGCCAATGCGGTTAAAGGTGCCGTTGCCNNGCGGGATGAACGCGTCCAGCTTCCCGTTCCCATTCAGGTCGGCGACCACCGGATACATAGGATAGTTGCCGCCGATGCAATTCATGGGGCCAGCGGTAAACGTGCCGTCGCCGTGGCCTTGGAGAAAAGCATAGGCGGCGTAACCGGTAATCGCCGCAGCGGCCTCGGTTCTTCTCGCTGTGCGCTGGAACGCGAGGGCGTTCCGTGTGGGCTCTGTCCATTCGCTCGCCGTCCTGCCTTTAACAAACTTGTCTGGCGATCCCAGCCAAGACTATCTGGCCGAAGGCGTGACCGACGAGCTGACCACGGACCTGGCGCGCATTTCTTCCCTGCGTGTCGTCTCACGAACCTCAGCGCAGCACTACCGGGACACAAGCAAGTCGCTGCCCACGATTGCCGCTGAGCTCGATGTGGACGCCGTCGTAGAAGGATCAGTCAGAAAAGAAGGAGATGTCGTCTCCGTCAACGTGCAGCTCATCGACGCCCGCAACGACCGTCATCTCTGGGCCGACGTGCTGCGCAGAAATCTGGGCGGCGCCTCGTCCATGCAGGATGAACTGACCGAAGCTATCGCGCACCAGGTTGGAGTGCAGCTCACCCCGCTGGAGAAACAGTATTTTTCCGGACGCCACCCGATCGACCCGGCGTCCTATCAGGCCTATCTGCTCGGACGCTACAATTGGAACAAGCGAACGCCCGACGCGCTCGCCAAAGCCGACGGCTATTTCCAGGATGCCGTCAGCCGCGACCCCAAGAACACTTTCGCCTACGCCGGCCTCGCCGACACCTACGTGCTCGATGCACTGTTCGGGGTTAATCTACCGCCAGATGAGGCAAGTCGGAAAGCTCGCGCTGCGGCCGAGCAGGCGATCGCCATCGACGATTCGCTCGCCGAAGCTCACTGCTCTGCCGCCCACATCCGTTTTTTCAAGGATTGGGATTTCAAGGGCGCAGAGGCGGAGTTTCGCCGCGCCCTGCAACTCAATCCCAACTTCGCCACCGCCCACCAGTGGTACGCCGAAATGCTAACTGTCCTCGCTCGCCACGACGAGGCCATCGCCCAGATCCGTCAGGCCGAAGCCCTCGATCCCTTTGCTCCGGTCCTGCACCACGTCGCCGGCCAAATCCTGCAGGATGCCCGCCAATACCCGCAAGCTCTCGAAGAGTATCGCAAAGCGGAAGCCGGGTCCGATTGGACTTGGACCCACGTCTCCGCAGCTCTCGCCCACCGGCGACTGGGAGAATACGAACTGTCCCTGAAAGAATTGCGTACGGCCGCAAACCTCAACGCAAGTCAGTTGGATCCGAGCGCCGTGGATGCGCTGGAGCATGCCTACGCGAAGTCCGGCACGAGGGGATTTTTTGCGCAATCCATCATCGCCTTCCGGCAATACCCGCATCCAGCCTACGACCGCGCCCTCGACTACGCCGCCCTGGGCGCAAGAGACAAAGCGTTCGACTCGCTGGAAGAAGCCTACCGCAATCACGATCTGGATGTGCTCTCGCTGCTCTCCTCACCCGAACTGGACCCACTCCGCTCCGACCCCCGTTACCTGGACCTCAAGAAGCGCACCGGTCTGCCGTAGGAGCGTGGTTTGGTGCACTCCAGTAGACAACCCATGTATGACGCGATTTGTGAATGCCGTGAATTACAATACATCCATTGCGCCCTGAGTCGCAGTCTTAGACACAGGAGGACGGTACGGACGACGGAGCTTGCGTAGTGCTCGTTAGGTCGAGCATTCCTGCAGGTTTTGGTGCGTCACAGTCAGTGCACTTTGATCTCAACCCTTATGCGCTTCAAGTACTCTCGGGTGTTAGCGCCGGCGGTGATGCTTTTCCTGCTGGTGGGGACCGGCAGTGGGCAGAATACGACGCGCATCACTCTTGATCAGGCCATTGATCTGGCGCTGGCTCACAACCATTCGCTGCAAGCGACGCGAACCCTGATTCTTCAGAATCAAGCTCAGGAGATTACTGCGAACCTGCGCCCCAACCCGACGTTGGGCGTGGACACCCAATTCATTCCCTTTTTCAGTCCGCAAGACTTTTCCGGGGAGAATCTGGACCAAACTCAGCAGTTCGATATTGGGATCGGGTATCTCTTCGAACGCGGTCACAAGCGGCAGCGGCGGCTGCAGGCTGCCCGTGATCAAACGACGGTCACGCGCGCCCAGGTCGCCGACGCCGAGCGCACACTGGCGTTTAATGTAGGCCAGCAGTTCGTCAGCGTTTTGCTGGCGGAATCGACTCTCCAGTTTGCGCTCGAGGATCTGAAAGGTTTTCAGCAGACGGTCGATATCAGCGAGACGCAACTCAAAGCGGGATACATTGGTGAAGGCGATTATCTGAAGATTAAGCTCCAGTTGCTGCAGTTTCAGACCGACGTCTCGTCTGCCCGCCTCGCGAGAGTGCAGGCTCTTGTCGGCCTGCGCGAATTCCTGGGCTATAACGCGGTGCCCGCCGACTACGACGTGGTAGGCGAACTGGAATTTCAGCCACTCAAGGGGAACCTCGACGACTTGCAGGCGCGGGCGCTGCGCGAGCGACCTGACCTCCGTGCCGCTGAATTGGGGATAACCGCCGCCCAGAGCCAAATCCTCCTGGCCAAAGCGAACGCTAAGGTCGATGTCAACGGCACCTATGATTTCACCCACGTTTCCGGGGAGAACACCGCTTCCATCTTCGCTAATTTTCAGCTGCCGATCTTCAACCGCAATCAAGGAGAGATCGCACGTACCGGCTATGCTCTGACGCAGGCGCAGGAGCAGCGGCAATCGGCCAGCGATACGGTTCTTTCCGACGTGGCCAATGCCTATGAGGCGGTCCGGAGCAACGAGGAAGTGGTGCAACTTTACACTTCCGGCTACCTTAAGCAGGCACAGGATTCGCGCGACATCAGTGAGTATGCTTACAAGCGCGGCGCCGCGAGTCTCCTGGATTTTCTGGATGCCGAGCGCAGCTACCGGTCGGTGCAACTGGCCTATCGCCAGGCGTTGGCATCTTATATGACGGCGCTGGAGCAACTGAAGGAAGCGGAAGGAACGAGGAACTTGCCGTGAGGAAACTGTCATGAGGAAACTGCCATGAACTTTCGCGCGGATCGCTGTCGAGGGTTGGCCGCTTTGGCTGCCGTGTCGGCGATCATGCTGGCGCTTGCCGGTTGTGGGGAGTCGGGGTCGAAAGCCGCCGCTAATTCGAACAGCGCAAAAAGCTCCGACAATGCCGAACTGTTCACCATCCCGCAAGAGCAGATGGCGCACGTGCAGGTGCTGACGGTTCAGCCCGCAACGCTGCCTCGAACCCTGCGCCTGACGGGGGCTGTGGCTTACAACAGTTTTCGCACGACGCCCGTCATCACGCAGGTGAGCGGACCGGTCAGCAGGGTCGCGGTTGTGCCCGGTCAGAAGGTCCAAAAGGGCGAGCCCATGTTGTACGTGGCAAGTCCGGATTATTCGCAGCTCCGCACGAATTATCTCAAGACCAAGGAAGCCTACGCTCTGGCACAAAAGGCTTATGCGCGCGCCCGTGATTTGTATGAGCACAAAGCGATTGCCGAGCAAAACCTGGAGCAGGCGCAATCGGCCGAGATACTAGCGAGCGGCGACCTGGCATCGGCGCAAGCTGCGTTGAAAGTGATGGGAATTACGGATCCCGACGCACTCGTGCAAGCTCCACCTTCTTTTGAGGTTCCCGTGCGAGCGCCGATCGGCGGCGTGGTCGTCGAGCAGGATGTGTCTGCGGGGCAACTGATTCAGCCCGGCACCACTCAATGTTTCGTAGTTTCCGATATCGGCACCGTCTGGGTGCTGGTCAATGTCTACCAGAAGGATTTGCCCTACGTGCACGTCGGAAATACGGTCACAATTCAAACGGATACTTATGCGGATGCTTTCCACGGCCGCATTTCCTACGTTGCGGCCTCGCTCGATCCGAACACCCGTACGCTGCAGGCGCGCATTGAGACGAACAATCCCGGCGAGAAACTGAAGAAAGATATGTACGTGGTTGCCACCGTAAACGCCGGCACGATTCCGAATGCCATTGCGCTCCCGGATGCCGCGGTGCTGCGCGATAGCGAGAACCAGCCTTTTGTTTATGCGGCGGCAGGTTCGAACCAGTTTGGCAGACGCGCGGTTACGCTCGGAGAAAGCTTGAACGGAAAGACGGAAATCACCAGCGGGTTGAAAGCCGGCGATCAGGTTATCGGTAATGGCGGCTTGTTCGTACAGTTTGCGAACTCGCTGCAGCGCTAGCAGGATCGCGCAAGCTTTAAAAAGCGACTTACAACAATTCTCGCAAAAATAAAATAAGGATCGTGTCCACCACAACCGAATGATCCACCGAATCGTCCAAGCGGCGCTGCGTCAAAAGTTTCTGGTGCTGATGCTCACCGCTTTCATCACGGTCGCAGGCGTCATCTCTTTTCAGCGCATGCCCGTGGACGCCTATCCCGACCTTTCGCCTCCCCAGGTCGAAATCATCACCCAGTGGCCCGACCACGCCGCCGAAGAAGTCGAACGCTTAGTCACCCTTCCTCTTGAACTCGAGATGAACGGCGTTCCGCACATGGTGGTAATGCGTTCCAAATCGCTCTACGGCTTGTCCGATCTGATTCTCACCTTCGAAGAAAGCACCGACAGCTACTTTGCGCGGCAAATCGTCTTTGAGCGGCTGGCGCAAGCCACCCTGCCGACCGGAGTCATCCCAACTCTGGCTCCTCTGTTCAGCCCCAGTGGTCTGGTCTATCGCTATGTGCTCGAAAGTCCCGACCGCTCACCGCAGGAGTTAAAGACGATCGAGGACTGGGTGGTGCAGCGAGCCTATCGATCGGTGCACGGCGTAGCCGACGACTCGGGTTTTGGCGGAACCGTGATGCAATACCAGGTGCTGCTCGACCCGGCGCGCATCTATGGATATCACCTGACCATCCCGCAAGTGATTACGGCGCTCTCCGCCAATAACGCGAATGCCGGGGGCGGGTTTTATTCCCAAGGCGGACAATTCTATTACGTCCGAGGCATCGGCCTGGTGCGCAACACGGATGATATTGGAAACATCGTGGTTGGCGCCAACAAGGGCGTGCCGATCCGTGTGCGCGACATCGGAGAGGTAACGATCGGTCACGCTCCACGCCTGGGCGAATTCGGCTACCAGAAGAATGACGATGCGGTGGAGGGCGTCATTCTGATGTTGCGTGGGGAGCAGACGCAGACCGTCCTGAAAGCAGTCGAGGGAAAAACCGAGGAACTGAATCGCCAGATCCTGCCGCCTGACGTCAAGATTCACCCTTATTATGACCGCAGTGAACTGGTCGACCTGACTACCGACACGGTGGAAGCGAACCTCCTTCGCGGCATGGTGCTGGTCTTGATCGTGCTGATTTTCTTCCTCGTTAGTTTCCGGGCCGCAGTCATTGTCGCCATCACCATCCCACTCTCACTTCTGTTTGCCTTCATCGTGCTCCATGCGCACGATGTGGCCGCGAATTTGCTTTCCATCGGTGCCATTGATTTCGGAATTGTCATCGATGGCACCGTGGTTATGGTGGAAAACATCTACCGCGAACTGGCCCTACGGGAAGGGCAGGAGTACAAGCTGAACGATGTGATTCTCGCGGCCGCGAAAGATGTGGATCGCCCCATTTTCTATTCGGTAGCCGTCATCCTCGCCGGGTATCTGCCGATTTACGCGCTCACCGGGGCATCGGGCAAACTGTTCCACCCCATGGCTGAGACCATGTCGTTTGCGCTGGTTGGCGCGCTCATCCTGACGCTCACATTGATACCCGTGCTCGCTTCTTACTGGTTCAAGAAGGGCGTGCATGAGAAACCGAATCGCGCCTTTGAATGGATGAAGCGGAAATACGCTGTCCAGCTGGATTGGTCGCTCGACCGGCCCAAGACGACCATGCTGATCGCAACCCTGATCTTCCTGGCAACCCTGCTGCTGGTGCCCTTCATCGGCGGCGAGTTTATGCCTCACCTCGACGAAGGCGCGCTCTGGGTCCGGGCGACGATGCCGTACACGATTTCTTTTGAGGAAGCCAGTAACATCGCTCCTCAGATTCGCGACATTCTAATGTCTTATCCGCAAGTTACTGTTGTGGGTTCAGAGTTAGGACGGCCCGACGACGGTACTGATCCCACAGGCTTTTTTAACTGCGAGTTCTACGTTGGATTGAAGCCGTACAAGGACAAATCATGGACCGGCGAGGTCAGTGATAAAAAACAACTGATCGAATCGATCAACAAGAAACTCACTGCCTTTCCCGGAATCATTTTCAACTACACCCAGCCCGCCGAAGATGCCGTGGACGAAGCACTCACTGGCCTCAAGAGTTCTTTGGCGGTCAAGATCTATGGTGAAGACCTGAACGTGCTGCAGGACAAAGCGATCCAGATCAAGAACGCGCTCTCCAATGTGCGCGGGTTCACCGAGCTTACCGTGGTACGCGAACTGGGCCAGCCCAGTCTGCTGGTCGATGTCGATCGGGACAAGATCGCGCGGTACGGAATCAACGTTGCCGACGTGGAAGCCGTGATTTCGGCCGCCGTCGGTGGGCAGGCGGTCACCCAGGTGATTCAGGGGGAGAAGCTGTTCGATCTCGTGGTCCGTATGCAGCCCCAATTCCGCAGCAACGCACATGAGATTGGCAACCTGTTGGTCGGCACACCCGATGGACAGCAGATCCCACTCAGTCAGCTCGCCAACATTACTCAGGGCAATGGTGCGTCCTTTATTTATCGCGAAAATAACTCGCGCTACATCGGCGTGCAGTACAGCATCGAGGGGCGCGATTTGGAGCGGGCGGTGCGAGACGGCCAAGCAGCGGTAAAGAAGGCCGTCACCCTGCCGCAGGGTTATACGATGTCGTGGGGCGGCGAATACAGCCAGTTTCTCGAGGCCAAATCGCAGATGTATTTTATTGGACCCCTTGCGGTCGTGCTCATCTTCATGATTTTGTTTGCGCTCTACGGAAATTTTAAATTCCCGGTCACCATCGCCCTGGGAGTCGTTATGACGGAGCCGGTGGGAGCGCTGGTTGCGCTGAAACTCACACACACACCTTTCAGTGTTTCCTCCGTGCTAGGTCTTCTCGCGTTGCTGGGGGTTTCCGTGGAGACGGCCGTCATCCTCGTCTCCTACATCAACAAGTTGCGCCAGGAAGGAATGGGCATTCGCGCAGCTACACGGGAAGCTTCGCTGCTTCGGCTCCGTCCGATCATGATGACGGCTCTGGTCGCCTGCCTCGGATTGCTGCCTGCGGCTCTTTCCACAGGCATCGGATCGGATACACAAAGGCCGTTTGCCATCGTCATCGTTGCCGGCCTAATTTCCCGCCTCTTCATCGGCTTCTTCGTCAATCCTGTGTTGTACGAGATGGTTGCGCACGAGGGCGATGTGCTACAGGTCTAGAAGGAGCGACCGTGGCCAAACGATGCTACGGCCTTCGCGAGCGCGACGGGAAAGCGCGTAGCACCTGCAAGATGCCTGTAAGCAGCATTTTCGGTGTGGGAGGACAACCAGGAATATATCCATCCACGGGAATGACCGCATCCACCGGACCGACAACGGCGTGGCTGCCGCCGAAGATTCCACCACCGCATCCACAGGCCCCAACCGCCACGACCAGCTTCGGAGAAGGGACCGCATCATGAGCGTTCTTCAACGCTGCCGCCATGTTTCGAGTTACAGGCCCGGTGACCAGCAGCATATCCGCATGTTTGGGGGATGCGACGAAGTGAATTCCAAATCGCTCCAGGTCGTAGTAGGGGTTGGTAAGGGCGACGATCTCTGCTTCGCAGCCGTTGCACGATCCGGCATCGACTTGCCGTATGTTCAGCGCCCGCCCGACCAGCGAGCGAATCTGCTCGGCTGCCTGAGATAAGGCAGGCTCGTCCTGGACAACTTCAGTGCGGCTCTGGATGTCCCAGCGCCGCACCAGTGCTGCCTTGCCGACGCCGCAACGGTCGACTTTTTCCGCGTAACGGAACGCCCCACTGCCGGCGGCGATGCAGCGCGAGCACGCAATGCAATCGCCGTAGTTGAGAACCAGATACTCTCGCCCACCGCTCTCGTCAACTTTCAGTGCCGAGGTCGGACAGGCGGCGACCACGCGACGCACAATTTCTGTCGTAAGCA
>PKXK01000235.1:0-28304 GCA_003132325.1 Acidobacteriaceae bacterium | reverse complement strand
ATGATGTTGCCGGGCATAGCCAGGGGCAGCGCGGGCCAATTCTGAAACGAAGGCGACTTGATGTGGCAGCGCGCAATTTTGCCGTCGCGGATTCGCACCCAGTAAAGCAGCTCGCCACGCGGCGATTCGACGGCTGACAAAGCCTCGGCGTTCCCAGATGGCGGCACGGGCACGAGCACCGATCCTGCCGGAAGATCCTTCAGCGTTTCCAGGATCAAGCCCGTGGATATAGCCGTCTCGTCGATGCGGACGCGCGCGCGCGCCAGCACATCTCCATACTTGTACTGTGGGACGTCGACGTTGAGGTTGCGATAGCGGCCGCTCGGATGATCGCGACGGACGTCAATTCTGATTCCACTGGCGCGCGCCGCCGGCCCAACCACCGCCAGTTGACGGGCAATTTCGGCGGTCAGGATCCCGGTCGATTCAAAGCGGTTCTGAACCGATGAAGTGTGCAGAATGAGACGTGCCATGCGCGCAAAATCGCGGGCCGCTGCCGTGACCATCCGGCCGAACTCACCCGTTTCCGCCGAGGCCAAGTCGCGGGTCACGCCTCCAGGCACGGCCATGCCACGCCAGAAGCGCGTACCAAAATAACGGGTGGAAGCCTGGAGCAGACTCTCCTTGATGCCCGCGGTGTAGGCAGCGGGCACGCTGAATCCGACATCTCCGCACAAGGCCCCCACGTCGGCAATGTGGGCCATCATGCGCTCCAGTTCGAGTCCGATCAGGCGGATGGCCTGCGCCCGCGGCGGCACCGAGATCGCGAGCGCAGTTTCGATGGCCTGGCAATAGGCCACGGCGTGCGAGAAGCAGTTGTCGCCGGAAACCGATTCGGCAATCATCACCCCGTCCATCAGCGGTGCGTTCTCGAAGAGCTTCTCGGTGCCCTTGTGGGTATAGAAATGCCGCAATTCCAGATGCAGGACGGTGTCGCCGACGACGCTGAAACGAAAATGCCCAGGCTCAATGATGCCGGCGTGTATGGGACCGACCGGCACTTCGCAAACCCCGTTCCCTTGCACCCGGAGGAAACGGTACTGGCCTTCGTCGTTGATCCACGGAACATGCGAGACGTCGTTAATCATGGGATGGACGTTTTCCGGCCAATTCTCGTGGAACAACAGAGGACGCGGATCGGGATGCCCATCACACTCGATGCCGTACTGGTCATGGAGTTCGCGTTCATACCAGGCGGCTGCGGGCGTGACCTCAGTTGCCGAGGGAATGGGTCCGGTGACGGGCGAACTTAGCATGCGGTATTCGCGGCCATTCACGTCGATGAGGTGGTGAACGCGACGCACACCGCTGTCGCCGGTGCTGCCAGAATCGATGCTGCCAAAGATGGAGACCAGACGCGTGTTCGCGGAGCGTAGCAGATCCAGCGCTCGCGACACGCCCGTCTCGTTATTGGGAACAGTCTCGGTCATGGTTGCAATACCGCCGGTTGCAATACCGCCATCGCGCCCCGTAANNACGCCCATGACGACGAACCAGGAAGCCTGCAACGCCGGCTGCTGCAGGGGAACATCCTCCGGCTTGCCCATGAGCATGTACTGGAAATGGTGGAGCAGCGCACCAAAAACCACGGAAATCGCTGCCAGCATCAGCACCGCAATGAAATAGTGTGCCGTCGAGAAAGCCGCTGTGAGAATCAAGAGTTCACTGACAAACAACCCAAACGGTGGCATCCCAGTGATGGCGAGGGCGCCCAGGATGAGGGCGCCGCCCGTCCAGGGAAGGGAACGGGCCATCCCGCGGATGCGCTCCATGCGGAGGGTGCCGAAGTTTTCTCGAACATTGCCCGCGGAGAAAAACAGAAATGTCTTGGCGATCGAGTGATTGAAGGTGTGCAGCAAAGCGCCGAAGAGTCCCAGTGCGCCGCCCAGGCCAATGCCGATGGCGACAATGCCCATGTGCTCAATGCTGCTGTAGGCGAGCAGGCGTTTCAGATCGTGCTGCACAATCATCAGCAAGCTCGCCACGGCCAAGGAAACTCCGCCAAAGATCAGAAGCAAAGTGTGGCTGAAGCCGCTGCCAATGGCTCGCGAGGTGATCGCGTCAAAACGCAGCAGCGCGTACATCGCGCAATTCAGCAGGACCGCGGACAACAGCGCGCTGATAGGCGAAGGGGCCTCGGCATGGGCATCCGGCAGCCAGCTATGCATGGGCACAAAGCCAACTTTGGTTCCGTATCCCACTGCCACAAAGACAAAGGCAAGTTTCAGCAGTTCGCGTTCTCCCACCAGATCTGGAGCGGCGGCCATCAGTGTGCCCCAATCGAGCGCAGATTGGGGGCTGACTCCGCCCTTCACCGCCGCCAAGTAGAGCACGATAGTGCCGAACAGCGCGAAGGCGATGCCCACGGTGCAGACGATCAAATATTTCCAGCCGGCCTCGACCGCGCCTTCCGTGTTGTAGAAGCCCACCAGCAGGGCGGATGCGAGAGTGGTGGCTTCAACAAAAATCCACATCATTCCAAGATTGGCCGAGAGGTACACCGCGACCATGGTGAACAGGAACAAGAACACCAGCCCATAAAACCAGCGCAGAGAAGAGAACCGTCCTTCCGGAACATGGCGCAGGTATCCCGACGAATAGACGAGCACGAGCGCGGAGATGAGTCCCAGACTCATGAGGAAGAACGAGGTGAGGCCGTCGGCGCGCAGATAGCGTCCCGCCGTCAGAACGCCCTGGGAATGAATCTTGTACACCGTAAGACAGATCGCGGCCAGTTGCAGCGCACCGGTGGTGAGGGCGGCGCGCACGACCACGCGCGGCTCCCGGCACAGGAACACAAAGAGCGAGCCGGCCAGCGGTATGAACAATGGAAGAAGCAGGACCATGCATCAGCCTCGCAGCCGCCGCAGCTTGGAAACGTCCAGGTGATCGAAGGTGTCGCGGATACGAAAGACAAACAATCCCATCAAGAAGACTCCCATCAGCAGGTCGAACACAATTCCGATCTCGATGACCAGCGGCATGCCGAAGGTGGTGGTCAGAGCGGCGAGGAAGATGCCGTTATCCAATACCAGCAGGCCGACCACCTGCATCAATGCCTTCTTACGGCTCACCATCAGAAAACCGCCGGTCAGCACGAGTGCGACTGCGGCGGCGAGCATGGCTTGGTCGCCACCCAGGGCCCCGACATAGGGCCGCACCGCAAAGAAAGAAAGCAAAATGAGTCCGGCCGCAATAAACACGGATTGGGAAGATGAGGTCGAAGAAGAAACGTCGCGCGGCGCTTTCAGTTCTTCCACGATGCGATAGAGCACGTACGGAATCGCGACTACCTTGACCGTCAACACCATGGCAGCGACGACGAAGCCCGCCGTCGAATGGTGCATGCGCGACACGGCGACGATCTGGGCGGTGATGACCAGCGATTGCAGGCTGTACAAGCCGATGCAAGTGGAAATCCGTTTGGCGGCCGCGATCAGCAGCACGGTCATGAACAAGAACACCCCGGACGACGCCAGAGCTTTGGCCGCCGCCGTCTCAAATAATCCCATCGTTCACCTCATCAGCGCTGTAAAAACCACAGCGAGGATCGCCAGCGCCGACGCCACGCCTAGAAAATCGGGAACCAGATACATCCGCAGTTTCGCCACACTGCTTTCCACCAACGCGAGCGCCACCACGAGTGCGGCGATTTTCAGGAATAACACCAACCCTGCGATGGCGAGTGCCAGCACCGAAAGGCTGCCCGCTATTCCCCAAGGGACAAACAGCGCGATCAGCAGCGCCATGACCACGGTGAGTTTGATTGCGCTTGCCCATTCAATCAGAGCCAGGCTCGGTCCCGAATACTCCAGCACCATCGCCTCGTGAATCATGGTCAGTTCCAGATGCGTGGTGGGATTGTCCACCGGGATGCGTCCGGTTTCTGCGATGGCCACCAAGGCCAAGGCCACAAACGCCAACGCGTGAACCGCCGAGAACTCAAAGAAGTTCTGCCCCAAGGTCCACTGCACCATCCCCGCGATAGTTGCGGTATGCGCCGCGATGGCCACGGACATCAACGCCAACAAGAATGGAGCTTCCGCCAAAGTCGAAACCAGGGCCTCGCGGCTGGCCCCCATGCCACCGAAGGAACTGCCGCCATCCATCGCCCCCAGCATCAGGAAGAAGCGCCCCAGCGCCAACAGATAAACGAGAAGGATGAAATCGCCGCGCGCGCCCAGNNCGAACAGGACGATGGGGGCGAGGCGAAAAACAAAAGAAGCCGAAGCCGGGACGAGATCCTCTTTGCGAAGGAGTTTGAACAGATCGGAGTACGGCCTCCACACGCTCGAGCCGCGCCGATTCTGGATTCTGGCTTTGAGCTGGGCAATCACACCGCGCACCAGCGGCGCCAGAAGAATAAGCAGCAAGACCTGCACCGCATTCATCGCCAGTGTCATACCCACCTCATGAACATCAGCAGGGCGATCAGGGCGGCGAAGATATAGAGCAGGTAGATCTGAATATTGCCGGTCTGGAGCCGTCGCAAACGGAGCGCCGCTGCGACGATGGCGTCCACCCCGGGCCGGTACAAATACTTCTCAAAGGAGGTGGTGCGAACCGAGCGGTACGAGATCGAAGCCGGGAAATAGGGCTGGTCCGCAGGGACCACGTCGAGCGTTCGATCTGCCTTGTACACCTGCGAAAATACCTTTCGCAGCGGCTTCGAGAACGCCGTGGAGGTGTACTGCATGCGCGCGTCCAGGCCGGGAAGTCCGCAGGCCCAGGTCGCTGTCAGCTTTTTTGCTCGCTTGACTGCGGCAATGCCGACGGCAAACACCAGAACGAACAGCGCGATCCAAGGAAGCACGCTGGAGAGTGATGTTGCTACTGGCGGCAATGCGGCACCGGGAATGACTTCCTCGGTTAGAGCGCCCAAGCTGCCGAGCACCAGTCCGGGGAAGATTCCGATTGCAACGCACGCCGTCGCCAGCGCCAACATGCCTGCCTGCATGGGCCAGGAAACCTCATTTGCGCTTCCCGCCTCGTGACTGCGGGGACGTCCCAGGAAGGCAACGCCATACACCTTGGCGAAGCACGCGGCCGCTAATCCGCCGATCAACGCCAGTACGCCCGCAGCCAATGGCAAGATGATGGCGGCGGAGAGATCTGTCATTTCCGAACCCGCCAGAAAACTGCGGAAGGTGAGCCATTCGCTGACGAAACCGTTGAACAGCGGCAAGCCAACAATGGAACAACAGGCAACCAGGAACACGGCGCCGGTCAGAGGCATTCGTTTCTGCAACCCGCCGAGTTCTTCCAGGTCGAGCGTGTGAGCAGCGTCGGAAATTGCGCCAGCTCCGAGAAACAGAAGGCTCTTGAAAATCGCGTGATTCAAGCAGTGGAGCAGGGCCGCAGTGAGCGCCAGCGCTGCCCAGAGCGGGGCATGGTTGGCCATCAATACCAGCGCCGCCCCCAGGCCGAGATAGATGATGCCAATGTTTTCGACGCTGTGATAGGCGAGCAAACGTTTCAGATCGTGTTCCGAAATCGCGTACAACACACCCAGCAGGCCTGACACGCCGCCTGCCAACAGCACCAGATATCCCCACCAACTGGGGCCGCCGCCGAGAAAATCAAAAGCGAAGCGGACCAATCCATAGACCGCGGTTTTGAGCATGATGCCCGACATCAAGGCCGACACCGGACTGGGCGCAATCGGATGCGCTCGGGGCAGCCATAAATGCAGCGGGACAATTCCGGCTTTTGTTCCGAAACCGACAAACGCCAGCAAGAAGACCGCCGTGCGCAGCGCTGGCGTCATCAAGGCTGCGCTGGCCCGCATCTCGGCGAAGTTGCCAGCGTGCGGCAGGAATAACAGGAAAGCGCCGATCACGGCGGCCGCGCCGGCATGCATCATGAGGAGATATATAAAAATGTTGTGGCGCCGCTGTTCTGAGTCGCCGTCGATCACGATCAGGCCGGCCGAGAACAGCGTCATCAGTTCCCATCCGAAGAGAAACGCAAACGCCGTGGAAGCGGTTACGACCAGGACCATCGACATCAGGAACAGAGGCAACAGCACCCACAGCCAATCCCGGCGCGCTCCGGAATAGTGGCGCGGGATGTAGGAGCTCGAATACAGGATGACGGGCAGTGAGACCGAGCAAATCAGCAACAGAAAGAACGCGCTGAGCCGGTCCACACTGAGTGCAAACGAGAACGATGCTACTTGAGAAACATCAACCGTGAACCTTTGCCCACCCCAGAACCCCGCCCACGCAACAGTCATTCCGATGGCTAACGATGCCATGAGCAGTGCCGCAGGCAGGGCGCGCGCCTTCGTCCACCGGCGGGAGATCAGAGTGACAACGGGGACCGACAGCATTGCCACCAGAAACAAACTGAAGACAACTGGCGTCATTGGAATAGTTGTCCGTCCGTCCGACCGCTAAATCGGCATAGGGCGACGGTGAATTCCAGGCGCGAGGACATCGCGCGGCGGGCCCCAACGTCGACTGTGCCGTTCACTTTTCCCCCGCTGGCGTGAGTTGAGAAAGGAGGTCCCGGATGTCTACCAGGTGGTTGTTGAAGACCTGCCGGGCATCGTCAAGTAGACGAAAGATTGCTTGGTCTGGCACGGAGTAGTAGACGTTCTGGCCTTCTTTGCGGCCGACTACAATGCTGCTCTTTCGCAAGACTGCAAGTTGTTGAGAAAGCGTACTTTGTTCAACTTTCAGGCGGGAGCTGAGCTCATTGACGCCGACTTCCCCGGAGCGCAGGCTGTCCAGTATTCTGATCCGCATCGGATGCGCCAAGGCTTTGAAGAACTCGGCGGTGAACTGGGATAATTCAGGCATCGTAATATTGTCATATTTGCATATTGGTTCATATAAATCAACATGACTTTAGTCACTGCCAAGATTTCCGAGTGATTTAGTAGTCTGCAAGTTGTTGAAAAATGGCGGAAGCGTGTGTGAGTCGAACACACCGGCGACATCGAAGATGCCGCCCGCCGGTTTTGAAGACCGGGAGTTACGCCGGCAACCATACGCTTCCTCAACAAGTTACCAAAGATTTGTCCGTTTCAGTCCGTTTCAGGCGTATTATGGTCTTGAGGGCACACAATGACCGACCAAGCAGCCGTCACGGACTCCAAGGACATTCAACCGAAATCACGGAAGAAGTACAAGCGGAATCGTCGCCCACGCGGGGAAGGCAGCGTCCGGCTCAAGAACGGTTCATGGCATCTCGAATACAAGGACGCAGAGGGCAATCGGAAATCAGTGAAGCTCTGCGACAAGGATGACCTTCATTTCTCTGCTACCTGTCCGGCGGTGCGCGAACTCGCTGACAAAAAACTCAAGGAACTGACGGCGGCTCCGACCAATGGCAACGGCAACGGGACACCGAAACCTGACATGCGTGTCGTTGACTTCTGGGAGAACGTCTATTGCCCGTGGGCGAGCGAAATCAACCCGAAGGTGGGTGAGCCGAATCTTCGCCCTTCAACCCTTGAGGGCTATAAACAAATTTGGTCCCTGCATCTCCGAGAGCACTTCGGTAACGGAATGCTGAGAGAGTATGAGACGCAGACTGCGACCGAATTTCTGACTTCTCTCGCAAAGACTCAGGGGCGAAACACGATCCATCATGTAAGGTCTTTAATGTCCGGCATTTTCTCTCATGCGCTCGCTCGGGGGTACGTAAGCAAAAACCCAATCAAGGACGCGGGTGTACTTGGTAAAACTGCACGTCCTGCGAAGACCGGGCACTATTCGCTGAGGGAATCGCTCTCGATTCTCGCTGCACTCGCTGATTATCCCGAGTGTCAGTTGGTAATGTCGCTATCGTTCTTCTGGGGACTTCGCCCGAGCGAGATTCGCGGTCTAAAGTGGCAGGACTTCTCTTATGGTTCTAGTGAAAACTGTGCTGTCTGTCGGGAAGATGATTGGGATATCGAAGTCGCCCACGTTCATATTCGACGTGCGATTGACAAGCAAGGTAACGAAACCGGGCTGAAGACCGACGAAGCCGAACAGCCGTTACCGCTTATGATTCCTATTGCCATGCCCCTTCAGATATGGAGAGAACAGTGTGGCAACCCCTCTGAGGGTTGGTTGTTCGAAAACAAGAACGGCAACCCTGTTGACTTGAGAGATTGGGTCAGGACGAAGATACGCCCCGCTGTAATTGCTCACAAACTGAAATGGAAAACTTTGTACAGCGGCAGAAGGGGTGCAGCAACGTTGCTCCTGCAATTGAGTGGTAATGCTCTCGCGAGTCAGCAACTCCTCCGGCATAAACCCGGATCAGCCGTGACAGCGCGTCACTATCTCAAGGCGGTGCCCGAAGCACTGCTTGCAGGTACGAAACTTGTTGAGGATGCCGTCAGCAAGGCGCTGAGCGAACCGAAGACGCTCGAAGCGGCTGCCACGAACGGCAAAGAGTAGGGAACGGCTGTACAGCCTAGTCTCTGGGTCAACCTCGACCGGCGGACGAGCCAATTTTTGTACAATATACCTCAGTATGCTTTTCATCTGTAGTAAGTGTGGCAGAAGGGATTGGGTTTTCGTTGACGAGTCACCTCTCTGCTCTTATTGCGGTGCGTCCCTCGTAAAAGCCACGGAATCCTATGCGGGCTGCCTGATGAGTCCCGAGTTCGTTCTCCATCGCATGAAGGCGGTTGTTGAAAAACACGGCTCCATCGAGGCTGCGGCTGGGCGATTCAAGCGCGAACGTGAAGCGTGCTCAACGGCTCTTTACGCACTTGGCCTGTCAGAGATGTTCGGCCCAAAGAAGTACTGGGTGGAAATTGAAACGGTTGACCAGACGCCTGACACAAAGGTTCACCACATAGATCAGAGCAAGGGCTACAACATCGTGCAGACGCAGAGCGTGGAAGTCGTGGATTGGGAGCAGCACGTCGCAGACCCGATGGAACTCATCCGAGCAAAGTCTCGGAAACAATACCCCGCCGATTATTGCCTGCTGATTGCAGCCCGTAGCGGAAAGATGGTGTACCCGCAGGTGATCGCAAGAGACATTCGGAAGATGGCGGTTCCATTCGCAGAGATTTGGATTCTTGGGCAGTCTGCAACCAACACGCTCAACATAGCAAGGCTGCACCCCACGACGCTGCAACACGAGTTCAACATACTTGAAGCGTTGGAAAGAGTGAAGACTGATGGTGACGTATTAACTAGACGCCAGCGCGGAAGAGAAACCGAGTTCGTGCCTTTGGGAAAGGTGTATTTACCGATTCCGTGAAGTGAATCGCGTGCAAAGTGACGGGGTGATACTCGATACAATCGGGGACACGCTGAGAAATCGGCCCGATTCTGACGGCACATTGATAGGAGAATGACCTAAGCGGACGATTGTATTTACAAAGGATCGGGCCGCCTACAGGTTTCATGTTGACCCGCCAGAGACATTTCCACGAACGAGTGAACTCGCTCATGTGCCCTTTGTCGCCTAGCCACTGCCGAAGCAGATGGAAGATGACGCGTAGCAGGATGTTGTCCGGTTCGACGTGTGACGCCCGTGCCGTGCGTGCACCCCGATTACAGGGGCAGCTTCGGTCATCAAGTATGTGCACGTGCCATCTTCTGAGATGATGAAAGTCACGGCCCCTTCTTCGTTCATTACTTCCCCTCGGGTGCAGGAAGGCTACAATATTGCTCCCCCCCGCCTGTTGTAACTGTGATCTTCGCTGGCGTTGTGACTATGATCTTTACACCTCTATCCTCTAACTTCTCAAGGTCTTTTTTGAGGTATGATCGTTTTGTATCGCGTATAGAGAGGTTGGCCGAATCAAGGTGTACAAAACAGCCTGAGTAAAACCCGATCCCGCCCATGCATCCTTCTGATCCCGGAGATGCGGGCGTGACCGCTAAACAGGCATTTTTCCCTGCGTAGTCTGGTTGGTCATGCTTTGCGAAGGTCGGGCAGATCAACCCGGCCAAGAGAATGAGGATTGCGAGAATCTTTTTCATGTTCACTTCCCCTGATTCAGCCGATTGGCTGCAATGATAGGTGCGTTAAACTCACGCTTGCGTTCAATGTGAGTCGAAGTACCGTGTAGCCTACCTCTGCATCGAGAACGAGGGAAGGTAACCGAAGTAACGAGACCAATTCGCTTTTGGCATGAAGTGCAAAAACGGCGCTCCAGTGGCGCTGATTAAGAGGGGTAGCCCTGAGTTTCTTGCGACTATTTATGCGGTCATAGTATCCAATGTAACAATACGAATTGTTACCTGACAAATTATGTCGTTGTAATTGCGCCCAAATCGTGTTACTTTAGGATAGTAAGCAAGCCCCGTCCGAAGTCGGGAACGGGCATCCAACGGCAAAGGCGTATCGGGTCGTTGGATTAGTCGCTAAGTTCTGGCGACGCTGGAGGGCTTATGAATGCCTTCGCAACTGCCGCAACCGTCCGCTAGTCCCGCATCTACTGACCCGCTTTTGACCGCTGAAGACCTTGCCCAATGGCTGAGGGTAACGCCTCGTGCCATTTATGAACTGTCACGGAATCGCAGCCAAGTACGCGGCAAACACCCATTGCCCGCAATCAGAATCCACAAGAAAATGTTGAGGTTCCGAAGAAGTGACATTGAGAATTGGCTCCAAAGATGTGCAGACGCAGGACGGGTGCAGTAATGGCAACCCCAGCGATGAAGCACTGTATTTAGTACAAGAAACGAGCACTATGCTATCCTGTCCGGTCGCAACTGCGACTAGGAGCGCACATGAGCATTGAAGGTATAGTTCAAGAAGTCCGGGCTGAGATTGGCCGGTTGCAGCAGGTTCTTGCATTATTGGGCGGGACTGTACATGTACAAAGAAAGCCAGCGAAGGTGCGGGCGAAGCGTCACATGTCAGCCGCTGGCCGCAAACGGATCGCAGCCGCACAGCGGGCGAGATGGGCGAAGGTTCGGGCAGCGAAGAAATAGGCGGGCCTGTTCAAAATTCGGGCCATGGGAGAGCACAATGGCACTCACCGAGGCAGAGAAGAAAGAAGCGACAGCTAGACTCGTCACCATCGTTAACCAGCATCCGGGCACCGGGATCACAAACAGCGATCTGCAACAGCAAACAGGATTGTCGAAACCAGATATTAAGAAGCTGCTGGCGGTCTGTAAGGATGTAGAAGAGTTAGGTGCAGTGAAAGGTAAGAGCAAGGGCAGTCTTCCCGCACACGGATGGAAGCCGATACAGCGTGGACTGCAAGCACCTTGGAAGAGGAAGTAGGGTGGCTGTCGAGGATTGAGGGTAGAGGGTTAAGGGTTGCGGCTACGCCTGCGCATCATTGCAAAAACTAACCATTCCGCCCGGTTCTCAGAACTGTGGTACCGTTGCTAAGTGATTGACATTGTGGCACTTAGTACCTAATGTCCGTTTCAAATCCGTTTGAGTACGGGTACGGGTCTGGGGCGAACGGAATCAATTACATGCACGGGTTTGGGGTATCCCATTTCGGGGTGTACAAAGAAGAACAGTTGTAAGCTGTTGAAAACAGACTAGCTTATAGGGTCCCCTTTATAGGGGGTCACTATGGTAGAAGCGAAGGGCTACCCGCAGGGGTCCGCCCACCCCTTCGCGGGTGGCGACCGCCTTGCCCCGGTCACGGCTCCCGCATGAACTCTGTGTGTTACGCGGGTCCCTACGGGTCCCCTCGCGGGTCCCCTATTTCACGGGACCCCTTTTGCGATCTGCACAGGATAGGGTCCCATTTGTGGGTCCCATCCCTGCCCGATTTCTTATACTAATACACAAGTTAGGTGCCCGGATTGTACTCACTCGTAGGGTCGGTAACTCAACTAGAAGACGACTTACTTTCTGAATGACAAGAAACGAAATAAATGCCCAGAAACTCGACTTTACCCTTGACAGAGTTTCCGTTTTCATGATATCTTGTAAGAGTGGAGATAGGTCTAAGCAACAATAGTAAATAGCATCACCCGCCAGACGCAAGCAATCCTGCCAGAGTGAGCAAAATCCCAAAAGACAAAGCACCGTAGGTAGCTTCGCAAGAAGCACAGGTCTGCCTGATAGCCGACCAGCAACGCCACAATCTTTGATCAGTCTGCATTTTGCTATCAGGCGTGCAGACTACCTACGGGGCATCTTCCAACTGTCTTACGACAGCAATGGACGGTGCCCCGCTTTTTTGCTTGCAAGGCGCAACACCGCAGCACCGAAAGGGAAATAGAAATGACAGACAGAAATGACACGATACGGGCACCGCTAACGCCCGACCTTCAGGAAACAGTCAAAAAGGTCTTGGCACTCAGAAACCTTACAAAAACCACGGGATTCAAAACCTCTCGCAGCGTCGGGGAACTGCTCGGTAGACTGACCGCCGATGAACTGAGTTTGGTCAGCTTAGAACTTCAGAAGTAGATAGAACGAAAGGGATAGATGACAGACAAGAAAATACACTCGGTTGATTACATCCGAGCCATCAAAGAATATCTAAAACTACGATCCATTACCGATGATCTGACCCCACAGGCACAGGTCCATCTTCAATACCTTGCATCTCTCGTAAGAGCAAATGGGACGGCGGCTGTCGGGTATAGAGAACTCCAACGACTACGGCTATCCCCTAAAACCATCTCGGCAAACTTCAAACGGTTTAGAGAACTCGGGATGATTCACAAAGTGGACATCGGTCATGCCAACCAGTTCGGCAAGGGCGGGACGGTAAGCACCTATCATTTCAATCTAGCCGCGATATTACGTCTAAACTCCGAAAGTGCTGACTTCCCTCTAGGGGAAGCAAGCAAGTCTAAGGTGCTGACTTCCCAAGTGGGGTCTGCTGACTTCCCGAAGGCGAGTGCTGACTTCCCGAAGGGGGTCGAACCGCTTCCCTCTAGGGGAAGCACTCCTGAAGAACTATATCCTAAACAAACCCCTCCTGAAGAACTTTGTCCTGAAGAGGCGTCCGGAAAATCGGGGGATGGTTTGTTTGGTGTCGTGTCATGTTCTGATTCCAAATCTCACGACAATCAGGACCAGACTCAGTCAGAGCGGGAACCGTCCATAGATTCTGGACATTCGAAAAAGTTGGGCGAAGCGGGAGCGACCGGCACGGACCCGAACCGGCTGCGGAAGGCGAGCGATATCAAGACGCTCTGTATCAACCCGATCAACCCGATCAACCCGAAAATCATCATCTCTGCAACGGAGCCGCTGCAAGACCCGCTTGCAGGGAGTGACCGTGGCAGGTTAATAGCACGAGCGAGAGAAGCCGACCACGTTTCCTACGGCGATGTATGTGTCTGTTGCAGAATTAGACTCGCACAACCCGACCGATCATTTTGTCGCAATTGCGACTCAGATTGCGGCGGGGATTGTGAGTGGCAAGACCCCATACTTAAGGTGAATCAAGACGGCGGGGATTGGCGGAACTCAATCATTACCCCCTTTAGCCCTTTCAACGAAAAACGACTGGTAGAAATTGCGGGTCATGTAATCGCAGGGGCGGTACTGAAGGTGCTGCACGCACCTACGCACGCGAATTTAGACAGGGTGCTTCAACTGCTAGAACACCGAATCGAATCGGTATCTAAACTGAAACCGACAGCGGGAGTAATTGCGGCTCTCGAAGACCTGCACACACTGGTGCTCTGGATCACGCGCCATTGCGAAAAGGTACGGGCAGCCGGGGTGACCGTGTTGGACAATTCGCCAGAGATGGCGGAAATGGGGTCTTGTGCACAATGAACAGACCCTGCTCGCCAACGCCCGCCAGTCCGTCAAGGATGAACTGAAAGCCCGCCGCAAGCAGCAGCGGGAGAGATTACATACATTCTGGGGCGAGTCTTACGACTTGTTGGAGAACTTTGCCCGTGAATGCATCCCTGACTATTACGCAGAGGGCGGCTCTGATTCAGATACGGCCCTTCTTTCTGTCCGTAAGAAACTGTATCGGTGCAACGCCCGGACCCGCGAGGGGTTCCTTGCATGGGCAATCAAACAACTTGCTAAGGAACCGCATTTTCATCTTGTCTCTGATGCGGTGAACAAGTTTGATTTGGGCCTTTCTGACCTAATTGATACCTTTACACTGAAACAGGGCAGGTACGCCGATTTCCCCGAGCATTTCAAAGAGCGCACTGCCACAGGAACGCTCTACCGTCTCAACATGGGTACCCGTGAAGACGGGTCACCTATTGTGTGGAGCGTTCCTGAAGCATATTGGGTGTTTGCCCAACGCATCTGGCCTGTAAGCCTGAAAGAGAAACCCGACGGCGGCTTTTATATCGCTAAGAAGATCACGGGCACGGTTGTGCCCGTACATCGTCTCATTCTGCCCGTAACCGCAGGCGACACGGTTCAGAGTTCCAGCGGGAACTTTTTGGACTGGACTTCCTTGTATGTCCGCCCGTTCAATCGCAGCGGGATGTATGAAGGCAGGCGGATGGGATGGAACAAAGACGAAGGCCGACCCCGCACAGCACAAGAAACTTTTGAGCACCGCTTTCAGCCACGGAAGGCTCTGGAAAACTACGGGACAAACTTTGACGGCACGGAGCGATTTGTGTTGCCCAGCCCCGTACCAGTCAATGCAGACCTTGCAGCAAAGACAACGTGCTGGGGCACGGTAGGCTCTACGGGATGGGCAGACCCAATTACACCAGCCGAGCGGGATTACTACGCCCCGGAACTGCCATCTATACCTGTTGAGAAGTCAGCAAGGCGATTGGCAGCCGAGCAGAAACTGGACCGGCTGGGACTGTGACAAATAAATATTGCCCGAAAACGTCAAAACGGGGGGCACGGTTTACTAAATAGGTGAAGGGATAGGGCACCGAGCGGCGGTTCGGGTTGTCAGGCAGCCCAGCACCCGTCGGTACGAGTACAAAAGGGAGGTCACAGTGCAGAATGAGATTCCACTAACGGATTTGCTACACATAGATGTCCGAAGGAAGCACGGGATAACTGCGTTCAACGCCCATGAGTTCGCTGAAGGCTTGCTAAATATCGACGTTAGGCGGAAGGACGGGACAACCGCCTTCAACGCCCACGAAGCCGTTCAACGATTTCGTCAATCAGATCAGCCTTCAGAGCAACAGGATCAATTCCTACACTAACAATAGAGTTACAGGAAGGGCAGGCGTAAGATACGCCAACCCATGTAACCCCAATGGCATTGACTGTTATTTCACGGAGGTTCACGTGGGTGATCGACTTTTCACATTTGGGGCATTGGCTCACAATCAATTATCTCCCTCTGTTGGTCCTCGAAACCACAGCCCATTGTACGGCGCTGCTACTCATGGAGAACAGTACCTACCCATATACACAGGAAAGGGGGGAGCGGTGACGGCAAGAACGTATAACGAAAGGCCGAGCAAGTTTGAAAACAGTTCAGCGTTAGAGACGGCCCCTGATTCTCGCAGAGGCATTCTCACACAATGGCAACGACAGCGGGCGAAGTTCTATTGCACATATTGCCAAACGATGCAGGCTCCCAAAAGTGTGGGCGGGATTACTCAGGCTCCCGAGCACGCTAGCTACGATTGCACTTTGCAATGCGGGCACAGCAGACAGGTAACTATCAACGTTCAAAGAACAGCAGCGATCAAGAAACAAATGGCGGAAGATCAGGAAGTGAAACAGGCAGAGAAGGAACAGGCAGAACGAGATGAACTTCTTTCCGACATGGCAGACGCGAGGCTCCTATGACCAGCCTAGAGCGTTTGACTTTGTATTTACAAGAAGCAATCAGGCGGACCACGGCAAAGGAATATCGGAAGGTTTCTGCTGCCTTGATTCCAATGTTACCTGATCTGGTGAATGCGCTCAAACAAGTCATCACAGATAACCACACCACACCAGCACAACGGCTTCAAGCAGCCGATATGCTTATGACGCTCTGGGGCAGGTGCCTTCGTGATGAAGACCGAAAACAAAAGCACGCGATCAATCGTCATCAGTTGAAAGTGAAAAAGACGAAGGTAGAAGCCGACGATAGGAAGACAAAACTGGTGATAGCCGCAGAGCGCAGACGGATTGACGAGACGCTGCGAAAAGCCCAGTTAGAAATCGAGGGAAGATGACAAAACAAGAAGAGTTAGAGGCGGTAATCCAAAATCCACTGTCAGATGACAAGCAGAGAGCAGATGCCCAGTCCCTACTTGACAAACTGAACAGCAACACAAGCGGATTTGATCCATTGGCTGAAATGTGGGCGAACGTGTTTCGGACAGATGCGAACCCCGAACGGCGGGCACAAAAGTTTGAGGAAGCACGAGAGAGATTTAAGACCGACCCGAACGCACTTCGCAGTTTTACTCCCGAGAGAGAACATCTTAGGGCGAAGCGAAATGTCTATGACCAACACGGCGGGGATGTGGTTGGATATGCGTTCGACGAAGGCATTCCCGCCCTGTTAATTGAGAAGGGCGTCGGGTATCGCGGGACCGCCGCTTATTATCGTGAAATGCGGGGTATGACGCCAGAAGCCGCAGAGAAGCAAGTCAAGAAAGATGAACTCTTCAAAAAAGTACTCGCATTGCGGGAACAGAATGGTCGCACGATTGATCCGTCAATGTTCGTAGACCAACTGACTGCCGCTATTGCAGATCGGAAACAAATGCAAGGCGAAGAAATGCGGCTCTGGAAAGACTGGGAATCAGCATGAGCACAAAAGTCGATAAAGTTACTGCGGCGGTTCTAGATTACAACGGCATCGAATGCAATCGTGTCGAAGTCTTCGACAGAGATAAGCCCGTCTTCTTTGTACCTGTGAAGAAGTTCGACCTTGAAGCGATTCAGCAAGAAATGCAGAACGAAAGCGTCACCGTTTATCTCCCTGCCCTGTTGCGGAGTTTGAATAGGATTGAAGACCTGATTCAGCAGGCGCAGGTAAGCGGGGTTTGGATTAAGAAGTGATTGGAGGATTGTATGACACGAGCAGCCGAATTTACACGGCAGCGGATAGAACTTGAGCGTGAAATAGACGCACAGGAAGCGGCAAAGAAGTATGAAGCGGGGCGTCCCGCACGAGCATTGAAAGCACAGGAAGTCGCAGAAGCGAAGCGTCAGTTGCGGAAAGCCCTTCTGACGGACGTATCAGAATCTATCGCCGATTTCGAGTACACCAAATACGATGGGAGACTCGACGCAGCGACACCCGGAGTCGTCACAAAGGCGATTCAGGATGCGTGGGCGACGTTTACCGCCGAACATCCAGAACTTACGAAGACAGAAATGCACGGGGTCACGTTGCTCTTGGGTCAGTACGGCGCAGACCCAGACATAGCGAAACCAGAAGTGTTTGAGCAAGCCTTGTCGTACATCAATACAAGGCTCGCAGCCCTTGACCCTCAACCCGAACCCGTCAGTGTATTACCCGCCGAACCGACTGAGGAAGTTTGCCCCTTCCCCGCAAATAGCAGAGGGCGGGAAGAGTGGGATAGGAAGAAATACGCGAAAGATTTACTGAACGAAACGCTAGGCAATGATCTGTTTTCGAACACGGTTCAGGAAATGGTCACCCAGAGTGGTTTATCAATGAGCGGCGATGTGCAGTTCCGATTTCGTAAGTGGCTCGATTCGCCGGAGTCCCGCCGCCGTTTCGGAGCGACTCTTACTCGGGAATCTATCAGGTTAGGTGCCGCGTCTTTCTTTGCCGACCAATCGTTTCTGACCGACGCAGAACTTGCGTGGATTGACGGAAACCGCGCAATCGAAAGCATGACCTCGGAGCAGGTAAAACTCGATGTAGGATTCCGCAACGACTATTCCCCAGAGGGCAGAGGTTATCGGGCGGGACGGTAGGTCGGAATCAGCGATTCTAAGGCTAATTGCCGCTTATAGCAGCCCCGTGGCGGCGTAGTTGGGTAATAAGTAGGCTAGATATCCCAAAACGGCTCCGATGCGGTAGAAGGACTGTACGGTGAGTGGGCACTTTAGCGGGCACTGTATCAGATACAAGAGGAGTACGCATGATAGAGACATTGGTTGCACATCCATCAGATCAGCAAATACACGATTCACAGTACACGACTAGGGCGTCCTATCTGCGAGTCTTCCGCTTGCAAGAAAAGACGGCGAAGATTCAGACGGCACGTGAAAAGACGGAAGCGGAATTGAAAGCGAACGGCTGGACAGACCGAAAGCAGGACCGTTACAATCCGCCCTCCGACCCTCTTACAGAGGGGGCATTCAAGATGACGAAGTCCCGAACGTATGCCGCAAGCGTGGCGGAAGCAGAAGAGACGGCCCGCACCGCCTACCATGACTTCGTCAAAGCGGGTAAGTTTTCTACCATCGAGGGTCGAACCGCCGCCGCGAAGGTACTTACGACTCTCGGTTACAGCGTCGAGACATTGCAAGCGGGCGCGGACTACATAAAGTCGCCCGAATGTGAAGCAAGATTTGGAAGGTAATTTGAAAGAGAGTCAGTAAGCAAGTATTCGGGGTAACCCCTTCGGGTATCCCTTCGAGAAGTTTAGATAGCCCATCAAGCGGTGGGTTTGAAAGACAGAAGCGGGCCTTTCACGCATACCATTTAGCACAAAATAGCGAACGAGGCACGACGTTCTCCGCCTTCGCTAAGAGCCTCGGGATCGAAGACGCACACGCACGGGCTGATTGGATCGCGGCCATCCTTTCCGACCCGCAGTCGTTTGAGAAATATGACCCCAGAGTCAACTGCGGCGAACACCCCAGATACCAGAAACGACTTTCGTAATTGATTTTCGGGGCAACGGCGGGAATTCATAACCGTGCAGTTGCGAGCCGCCCAC
This sequence comes from Acidobacteriaceae bacterium, assembly GCA_003132325.1. GTDB lineage: Bacteria > Acidobacteriota > Terriglobia > Terriglobales > Acidobacteriaceae > Acidiflorens. The sequence continues at coordinate 9,597 of PKXK01000235.1, read as the reverse complement.
CTAAGTAAAGACCAAAGGAGAAACTATGCCCGACCAACTTCCACCCGTAGACATGAGTACGTTTAAGCCGCTTGCGGGAACGTTTAAACCGCTTGCGGCATTGCCGACAGGATACACAGAAGAACCGATTACGCCGACTATGGCAGGACTACCACCCGTGGATATGAGCACGTTTAAGCCGATTGCGGGCACGTTTAAGCCGCTTGGGGCATTGCCGACAGGAGCGCAAGCGACTGGTGAAAACGTAGCAGAAGGTTTTGGTAGCGCAGCCGCAACCACGCTGTCGAATCTTGGAAGCGTAGGCAGTCACATTCCGGGCGTTCAATACGTAGCGGGCAAAGTCGGTGATGTTCTAGGACTGCCAAAACTTGCGACGAACACCAACCCCTATAGTGCTGTTGAGCAAGGCATCAAACCCGCTCAGCAACAGGCTACGCAGACCACCGCTGGCAAGGCTGGGGCACTCGCGGAAAACATTGCAGAGTTTTTCGGCGGGGATGAATTGCTAAAGGGTGCATCACTCGCAGAGAAGGCTGGTCTGCTGGCGAAGGTCACCAAACTCGCAGAAAGTCACCCACTCATTGCCAAGATTATCGGCCACGGGCTTACTTCGATTCGGGGCGGTGCAGTTGTCACGGGTCAAGAACTGGCACACGGGGCAACACCGACCCAAGCACTAGAGTCGGGAGCAACAGCAGCAGGACTCGGCACTGTAACGGGTGCTGCAATCGAAGGTGCAGGACTGGCAAAGGGTGCAATCAAACAGGCATATCGGGGAGCATTGGACACAAAGAGCATTCAGCCCGTTCTCCAAAACGGCGTCAGGGACACAATTGCAAACGTTGCTGAGGATTCGGGCGTCGTAAAGTCTGCCGCTCCGTCAATCCGTGATGTAGCAGAAGACACTGCCGACGCAGTTTATGCAAAGAGCAAGTCTCAGTATCAGGTTCTAGACGATGCCACGGGCGGACGGGTCCAACGATTCAAAGATCGGCTCGATAACATCCGTCACGGTCTGGACAGTCTGACGGGCACCGAGGAAGACGTAGCCAAAGAAGCGTCACTGCTCAAAGCCCAGAAAGAAACCGAAGACGCAATGCAGGAAGCGTTCGCCGATGCGAAGGCTAAGGGCGTTGACCCAAAACTCATTGACGAAGCAAACGCAAACTTCAAGAAGTCGCAGGCACTGTACGACCTCGACAAGCATTTGAAAATGTCTGCGTCTGGGATGCGTCCCGACATTGGTACAGCAGCGGCGAGAAATCCCGAGGCCGTTGATCCGAGCAAACTGTTCTCTCGGATGAATCGACTGTATGACAGCGGGCGATTGCAGGAAGCCGTCGGAGTGCCGAACGCCCAGAGTCTTTTGGAACACGCCAACAACGCTTATTTACAACAGCAAAAGATTCTAGCCAATCAAGCAATCGCTAAAAAGGTCGGGAAGTACGCTGCTTACGGTGCGGGGTTGGGTGCCCTCGGCTCTCACTACATCGGGCACATGTTGGACTAGGAGAATATGAAACTTTATACGAATACAATCGCTGCAATCGTTGCATTTTATCGGGGCTGCATCGCAACCTATCACCGCGTAATCGGCGCAACACAGTCTGATGTGCGGATACTCGAAAGTAGATTGAAGTCGCTGGAAGTCGCAGTCACCACGGATGTACAAAACCTGAAACAGGAAGTCGAAGAGAAAGAACGCCAGATGTTCGCCCTCGAATCTAGACTTACGACCGACCTGTCTAAGCATCTGGAAGCCATCAAGCATCTAGATGCGACCAAAAGGGAATCACCGAACGTGCAGGGCGAACGCCCGGAACTGCTGAGGTAATATGAAGAAACAGACGCCAAATCAAACCGACCGAATACCCGCCGTGACACAAGCACCGGCCCTCAAACCGCATCCTGTCGAGGAATTGTTCGCAAGGCACACAGGAGTGCGGCACCAGCTTGGAGCGGGCATCCCGAAGAATAGCCCGCTGGCCCCACCGCAAGCCGCAAGCGGCGAGACGAAGGGGTAGAGAGGAACACTATGCAAAATGCAGGAATGGTTGTAAGCAATAATCCAGCATCCGAGCAGGTTTACCAGTTCGAGAAGTGCGAGGTGATATTGTGGAAAGATGGCTTGGTGACAATAACTAGTCCGGAATCGAAGTCCCCGGTCATTAGCTTCCGGCGGGCACCAAACCCGTGGTGCGGTCGAGATTGAGTCGTACAGTCTCTTTAATCTTCTACGACCTGAAAACCCGCTACACACTTGCCGACTAATGGCTCCCAACTGACTCTCTGTAATGCTCGCAGAAATTCTTTCACAAATGCAGCGTTGTGTGTCGGCACTTTGAAATGGCACATTTCATGTATCAGAGTTAGCTCGGCAAGCAAGACCAGACTGCGATCTCGAAGCCGCTCGTCAACAAAAAGGTAGGGTTTGGATAGTTGCTGCTCGTTTGCCAGATATCCGTACATCGAGCAACCCTGTGGGCCATTAATCTTTGCCCAGCGAATTTCTGTTTCAAGCAACGACCCATCAAAGATTTGGCCGTTTAAACGTTCGAACGTGCTGAGCAGTAGCGGGTCAACATTATCTTCAAACGTGATCTTGCCGCCGTCACCTGTAGGAATTTCCATATTCCCCGCTGTCGTCTCAAACGTATCCTACCGCCCGTCAATCCGCAATGGCGTATCAGTTTTCGGAGGGCCGGGACGAGTTCGAGAACCAATTTGTAGTGCTTGCGAGCCAAGAGTCACACCCTTTACCAGCGGCGGCTGCTTCGAGTCAACCGTTAGTCACAGACTTACCTTTGTGTACTGGTTATAATGCGGCTCTATGGGCTGGCGATTTCGGCAGTCTTTCAAAATCATCCCCGGTGTCAGGCTGCATTTGTCGAAGAGCGGGCTTAGTTGCAGCGTCGGTGGTGCTCCGTTCACGATCAATGTCGGGCAGCGGGGCGTAATGGGTACGGTGTCTGTACCGGGGACTGGAATTTCCTTTCGACAGCACCTTGGCTCAGTGACGCCGCACGAGCCAAATTCCGCAATTCCGCCGCATCTCACACCTGAACCGTCTTCTCCCGCCCCAGTGCCTTCCCCTAGACCCGGCCCCGTACCAGTGCCTACTGTCAGCACCGCTCCCGTTGAAGAGGTTCGCAGTGCCAGCACAGAGCTTTTGACTAGCGAGAGTCTGAAAGAATTGAAGCGAGTGATCCAAACGGCCCACGAAGAACACGAAGACATCAGCGGCCAACTTGCTACGGGCCGAACCGAAAAACAGCGGGCTAATCAGCGATACAGTTCATGGGACAGCGGCTTCCTATTCAAACGGATTTTCAAAAAGAAGTTTGCACAGCGGAAGGTTGACTCAGAAACAGCCGACGCAAAGGTCACAGAGCTTGAAGAGCAACTTCGACTGACCACGGTCGCAACACAGGTCGAAATTGCCAAGGAACAGGCCGAGCCATATTTTAAGATGCGGGATGAATTCGCTGCACTTTCAGAATGTGCTGCGATCTGGGACGTAAAGTCGTATCAGGCCACAAACAAATTCAGAGAGCGGACGACTGCGGAGAAGCGGGTAGACCGTGAGCGGGTGACTTTCGCACTCGGAGCCTGTGACCTGATTCAGTGGGAACAAAAAGTGCCGCACCTTCAAAACGTCAACGGCGGTGACCTTTTCCTCTATCCCGGTTTCATCCTGTATCGGGCTGCGAGAGAAGCGTTCTCCGTGATTGATTTCCATGATGTCAACGGCAAGTGTGATTTGGTCAGGTTTCAGGAACAGGAAAGCGTACCGAGCGATACCAAGATAATCGGGCAGACGTGGGCTAAGGCGAACAAAGACGGAAGCCCGGACAAACGTTTCGCCAATAACCATCAGATACCGATTGTCGCTTACGCTTTGCTGGCATTGAAGAGCGAAAAAGGTCTATGGGAAGAGTTCGATGTTTCCAACCCTGAGCATCTAGTCCGGTTCCTTAACGCATTCAACGCTTTTGTAGGTTCTTTTGGAGCGTCCTGACGGGGGTCTAGCATTGACGGTCACGGCTTAACGAAAGGAACACACGCCTGTACGCAGTGACTTCTTTAGGGCCATAGGCCGACCTGCAAATCGGCCAGACAATTACGATGGAGGACTTCATGAAGACGTTATTTGCAGTCATTCTGCTGACCTTGGCGATGGTCTGCTCTTCGTTCGCCAAAGACCATAGCGGCGATTACAGGATGGGTACACTCACCAAAGTACCACTACATGTAGGCGGTAAGGTGTCCGAGGGTTTTACGGACACCACGAGTTGTAACAGCGGCTTGTTAGGCGTGCACTGCACAGGGGGTATCGTAGACGACTACAGCGGATGGCTAGTGGCCGACATGCCCAATGGTACCGAAGTTGTAATTGAGCGATGTGTCGGCGGTGCTTCATTACACCAGCGGGCCACAAAGAGCGGCACAGCCCCTAAGAAGTAAGTCCGTGAGATAATCCCCGCATGAAAACAATTTCTGGGGCTATCACGGCTTTTGCCCTTGTGCTGAGTGTCACTGCATTAGGCCAGCATCCGCCCACAAAGAGCAGCCCAGATTCAGGGACAAAGCCTGTTTCGCACTACATGCGTGAGGTAGGGCTACTTTATCTTGAAGATGTCGAAAGTATGCTCGCCCAATTGCGGAAGGACGGGCCTACCGATGACTCTTTATCACGAATCTACATTAGGAGTTTAGACGGTTTGGAAGATCGGATTGAGATTAACATCAACTCGTCTGGCGATAAGCGATACCTCGAACTGTTGAAGCGTACCAGATCAGCAGCAGAGCGTTCGGCAATCATCTCGACATTAGCGGGTCGCCAGAAGACGGCAATAGAGGCTATGGATTTCGGAACCGACTTGGACATGTACCCAGAATGCCACGCACAGGCGTGGTCGGTTGCGAAATCAGGTGTTTTCAAGGCAGGCAATTGCACCGAAGAAAAACTATCGCAGAAGTGGCGTGTAATCTCAGACGAACAATCGAAGGCTGCTGAAGCAGATTTGGCCGAAGCAAGGGAACACCTTGCACACACGATTTGCGGCAACCGTGCGACCTATGAAACCTGCGATGACGCACACATCCTTGAGGGGGGACTGCACCATAAGTCGCCGCCTCAAACCATCTCCGCAGAACTGCGGGCAAAGTGCCTCCCGTTTGCTGACGGAAGCGTGGATAAGGTTCTAACCAAAACAATGCCGCTACCGCCGAAGGAATGCAGGGACGCTCTTTCATGGATGCGTGATAATCGTCTTGACGCACTGTACAATGAGCAGCCCCAACAATGAACTCCCGCAGGACGACCTCAGACGCAGCGGGCTATCGTGAAACTATGTCACAGCGGAAAGAACTTGCAGCCTTACTCCCTGTTCTGCTTCTTTCCGTCCTATCCCTGACCGCCTGCTCGAAACAGGGTTCTCAACCTGAAGTTTCTAAAACCTCTCAACCAGTAGTTTCTCAAAAATCCAAGCATGGATATGAACTAGCTAAGACTTGGGACGATGCAACAGCGGAAGCAAGAATCACGGAAGCTGACAAGTACTACACCAGCGGCCTTGTTAGGTTTGGCAAGACGGACCTCCAACTTAAACAGCTTGATGTTGACCGCTTGAATTATGGCCTATGCGTCAGGGAGGCCCATCTAGAGGCCGTGTGTAAAGTTCCGGTGGCCTCACAGACTGCTAAAGCAGATTGTGCCGATGCCGGGGAGATGGGGCCACAACATATCGCTCAGTGCAACAAACTGATCGACGATATCCCCAATCTAATCGAGAAGCAGAATGCCACATTGAAAGAGGAGTTGAATCGCTGAACCACGTTCCCCACAGCTTCAACGCACATTTCAGACAACTACACGGTCGAGAACGTCGAAACAGTTTTGTGTTTCAGTGATGACAAGTCGTCTGCTGTTTGCATGTGCAGGCTCCCAAGAATCACTGCCATGATCCCGATCACCTGTTCGCCCTGTGTTCTCATCGGCTGATGTCGAGGTACTTCTTGAACTTCTCCTTTGCCGTGCCGAGAGTCACTTGGTCAGTGAACCACGTCTCTTGCTCGTGCATCTCAGTCACGACCTTCTGATGGTCATAATTGGACGGGGTCACCTGAGTGAAGTCACGGTATCGATTGTGTGCTGACAACAGTTTCCATGCTCGCTTTACAGTTTCGTCGAGGTAGGCACAAATTTCAGGCTTAAAGAGAAAATCGGCTTCCGCCGTCACAACCGTAAACTTTTGCAGATCGCTGACTTCAGGTTTGTTGAAATCTCGTATCACAAGCATCAGGAAGGCATGCACTTCTTGATAGACGTGCAGCCGTCGCTCGTACTGGTCGAATACAAACTTCCGCTGATTTACCTTCCATTGCTGCCATGCAATATAGACGGCGATGGCCGCAATTACAGGCGTCAGAAGGCCTTGCAATATCTGCAACCCGAGTGTGACTGTGGAAGGGGTCCAATGCGGCACGAGAAGATGGTAGCACTGCAAGCTGAAAAGTCTTCAGGTAGTGGGCTACTTTGGATTTATTTGAGGAGTCCCACCCATGGGCCATGGAATCTGATTCACGAATCCGCAGTGTGGTCACGCTGCCAGAGAGCAACGCTTTTCAATCCCTACCGATTCACTCGACTTCGTAGAACATTTGTAGAACAATTCGACCCAAACTGCCCCAAAATCGCACGGTCTTTTCAGCGTTAGACCGGGAGGATTGACGGTCCGACTCCGGTGAGGAAGACCTGTCCGTTTGTCCGTTTCACCGTCCGTTTCACGTCCGTTTCAATATCCCGTCTGTGCCCATTTATGCGTTGACGCAACCCGATTGCCAACCTGCAACCATCTGAAAACACTGATGTTGCACAAATTTGAAGACCGGGACGATCACCGGACCGCATGCGCTTCCGTTCGGTTCTAACTGCTCACGTCACCCAAGATTCTCCGCATCGCGATCCTCCTGGGGAGGAACGACACCGTGATTCTCGGACTCGCCTGGGCTTGCCAGCAACGATTTCGAGATCGTCGTGCGAGCCGGCCACGCACCGAACCCTCCCTGCCCTCAAGCCCAATTCCTGAAGAAAAGCGCCTGCTTGGCAATGGGCGCGGTGCGTCCGGTCAGGCCAGCCATTTGGGTTTGGCTGAGCGGCGTGAAGTCGCGGGCGAGTTGCACGTTTTCTTCGAGTTGGGAAATGGAATCGCATCCGATGATGACCGTGCTCACCGGCAAGCTGAGGGTGAAGTAAAGCGCTTCCTTCATTGCCAGAACACCGGGTTTCGGAGCGGGCTGGTTCCAGCCTGAGTCGTGGCTTTTGTCGGGCTGCCAGGAACTAAGGATGCGGCCGCGTGCGGGAATCTTCATGCCAATGATCCCCAGCTGTTTGTCAACGGCCATGGGCAGCAAGTGCTCGGTGAAGCTGCGGTGGTGCGGGTCGGCAGCGTTGAGAGCCATCAGAATTTGGTCGAAGTCAAAGCGACGAAGGCACTCCATTAGCAGATCGGGGTCGGAGTGCCCGGTCACGCCCAGGTAGCGGACCATTTTTTGCTCGCGCGCCTGGATAAGGGCTTCGAGGGCGCCACCTTTTCTGAAGATTTGCTCGACGTCTTCTTTGCTGTCGATGTGATGAAGCTGCCATGCGTCAAGATGGTCGGTGTTGAGCAGCCTGAGCGATTCCTCGAGCAGGGCCAGCGAACCGTCGCGGCTGCGGTCGTGCGTCTTGCTGGCCAGGTACACCTGGCGGCGGCGATGCTTCATCACCTGGCCAAAGTAGCGTTGGCTCCAGCGCTCACGGCCTCCATACATCGCGGCGGTATCCACGTAATTGACGCCGAGATCCAGCGCCCGCTCGATGATGGGTACGGCTACGGCTTCGTTGTTAGGTTGCTCGATGGCGGCTTGTCCACCAAGGCTGAAGATGCCGACCCGGTGACCGGTGCGCCCGAGGTTGCGAGTCGGCATCGCGCTAGCGGTGGCGGAATTAAACGGAGGGTCGATTGGACCGGCAGGCGATGCCGCTGCAGTGTCCGGGATCAGACTTCCAGCCAGAGCTCCGGCGGTCACGGCGCCGGTGGTTCTGAGAAAGTTGCGGCGGGAAGCGGTGGCGTCTTGCTCATCAAGCCGATGCTCGCTCATTGTTGTTCCCTCATGGCGTCATCCTAGCTCCCCTTCACGCCGGCTGCAATCGCTTAGATGCGCGACTGATTACGTGGTTCCCCGGTGGGGCATCGCATCGGGTGGCCATTCCGCCTTTGCTCGTGCAACGCGGCCCGATAAAATATCCGCCATGTCTGCCTCGGTCGGAAAATCCTCTTTAGTCCGCTTGTCCATGGTGCAGGTCGATGTGTTTACCGACCGCACCCTCACCGGCAACGCGCTGGCGGTCTTCCTCGATGGACGTGGTCTCAGCACCGAACAGATGCAGGCCCTGGCGCGCGAGACCAATCTTTCCGAAACTACCTTCATTCTTCCCGGGGACATTGCTGTCGAAAGAATCCGCGGGGTCCGCGTGCGCATCTTCACCGTGCAGGAAGAACTGCCCTTTGCCGGACATCCAACGCTCGGCACCGCGTTTGTTCTGCGTGGCCAAACCGGCGCGGTCAGCGGCCCCGCCGCCGCATCCGAAATCCGGCTCGATCTGAACGTGGGGACCGTGCCCGTGCGCTTTACCCAGGAACCAGGGCAGCCCATCTTTGGAGAAATGACGCAGAAGAATCCCGAGTTCGGCGCCATCCACAACGTGGACGACATCGCGCGACTCACCGGCTTCCGTGCTGCCGACTTCGACGACTCCGTTCCGATCCAAACGGTCTCCACCGGCATTCCCTTCACCATCGCCGCGCTGCGAGAGCTGAACACGCTGCAGAATCTCTGCCTTGATCCCCAACGCGCCGCCGAGTACCTCGCGCCCAGCGGCGGAAAGTTCTTTTACTTTGTTTGCCGCGAGACGGTTGACCCCAAAGCCCGCCTGCACGCCCGCATGATTTTTTACAACGGAGAAGATCCGGCCACCGGTTCCGCTGCCGGCTGCTGCGCCGCTTGGATGGTGGCGCACTCCGTTGCTGCCAGCGAGGAGCGGGTTTTGATCGAGCAAGGGCTGGAAATGCACCGTCCTAGCTGCATTTTCGTTCGCGCCACCAAGCTCGATGACCGGCAGGATAACCATGTTGCCAATGTGCGTGTCGGTGGAAATTGTGTGGAAGTTCTCCGCGGTGAAGTTATGATCGCGATCTAGCGCATCAAAACACCGCGACAGTCGCGGCTCCGAGGCCGATGGCACGATCCTCCCTCGCACCGGAGTGCCATTGGCGAGCACGGCACTTTACCGATGCTCGGATTCTGTTTAGCATTCACCTCGCTCCGGTTCTCAATAAAAATTCAAACGATTAAAAAACTTTGCGACGACAAATCTCCCGGTCCGGCCAATGAAGCCCAAAAAAACTATTCTCTGTGTGGACGATAACGAACAAGCCCTTTCCATCCGCAAAGTCCTGCTGGAAACGCGGGGCTACCGCGTGCTCGCGTGCAACAGTGGCGAACTGGCCCTCGAAGCCTTTCGCCGCGGCGGCGTCGATCTGGTGCTCACCG
>PKXK01000255.1:86994-88227 GCA_003132325.1 Acidobacteriaceae bacterium | reverse complement strand
CCGCATTAATGATGCGGAAGTTATTGGAACGCAATCCCGCAGTGACGCCCGCTTCTTTCAGTTTTTCCAGCAGTCCCTCGTAGAGTGTCCGGTTGCTGTCCAGGTCGCGCTTCAGGAGGCTGTACTCGATGGCGCTCTCGTTGAGCTGGTTCGCCTCCTGTTTTTGCTTCTCAAAGGACCCGCGCAACATGTTTTCGCGCTGCAAAGCGGCCAGGTACTGACCCTTGAGATGGTCGACGGCCTTGGTGGTTTCCGACTGCAGCTGGCGGTCGATCTCCTTCAGTTGGTTATTGATCTGCGCGATTTTCGGATACGAGGGACCGAACTGGGTGCTGAGGTCGGCAACCTGGATTCTGAGGCTGACCTGCTGATCGCGCAATTTGTCCAATAGAGCGGAACTTAGATCGTTCGTCCTTCCCCCGGTATCGGAAACGATGGCTGCCGAGACGGCCACCGGATCGTTGGACTGGGTCTGGCGATAGACCGCTTCTTTCTGCATGCGGTCGGATTCGGCCATCGTCATTTCCTTGTTAAGTTCGTCGAGCTTCTCGGTGATGATGTTCTGCTTTTCGTCCGTCCCAAGAATCTCGTGCTCCTTCTGGTAGCGCACGAGCTTCTCCTGCGAAGTTTCCACTTTCATCTGCAAATCCACCAGCTGTTTGGAAAGCCAGTCGGACGCTTGCCGGGTGGATTCGAACTTGGTCTTGAAGTTCTGCTCGACATAAGTGGCGGCCAGGGTATTCACGGCGCTGGCGGCAAGCTGAGGATCGGTGCTGTTGTATTGAATATTGATGATCCGGGTGTTGGGAACCAGAGCGACGTGGAGGTTTCCGCGAAAGCTGCCCAGCAAAGCCGAGATGTGGCTGGAATCGGCCTGCAGCGGATCGGCGACCAGGTTGGGTTGTGTCTGATCGGAATGACCGCCGAACTCGGGACGTTTATCCAAGTTGAGTTGCCGGATGACCTGCAGCGCCAGCAGATCGCTCTGCAGGATGAGGACCTCGGTATCCAGATCGCTGGGGTCGTAGTAGTCCATCACCGGCCCCGAGTCTTTGAAGGTTATGAGGTTCGAATCGGCCTTGTTGACGACGATTTGGCCCACGGCTTCGTAGACGGGAGTTTGGCGCAGGCTGGCCACGGCGACGACCATGAAGATCCCCGCCACCACCGCGATCACCATCCACTTGCGCTTGATCAAAACGCGCAAGTATTCGCGCAGCGTGGATTCCTGGG
>PKXK01000255.1:66896-86959 GCA_003132325.1 Acidobacteriaceae bacterium | reverse complement strand
ACTTTGATGCGACAGCGCGCCGCACCCCGCGCACAGATTCCGCTCCCGCCTGGCTTCCGCAGCGCAAGCCGGGCCGAGAAACGCGGGCTGTTACCGGGAATTTGCCTGATTCTAGCATCATGGGAGCGAGAAGAGCAGGCCCACAGCCTGAGTCGCGACAGGCTGCGCTACTCGCTCTGTCCTTGACCCGTGAAGGGTCCGGATTTCCTCGGTGATCGCCGTCGCGATTTCCCACAGACCTTCGCGCTTCCACGCGATCTTGGATAGTATGATTCGGCGACCTCTCTTTCTCCGCACGATTTCAGCATCACGGGGGCGACGAGCAGGNNAATAAGGAGTTACTCGTAACGTATTTTCGGATCAAAGACTTAGGGGAAAGGCGCCATGCTGGTACACATAAACATTAGAAATATACACATTCCATCTTGAGGATGGAGAGGGGGCCGATGCGAACCCGGAGTGCCGATATTGTTTTCGGTTCTCCGGTTCGGGGGGGCAGGGGCGAACCCGCCGTGCGGTTAAGCCCCACCTGTTGCCGACGAACCGGAGAGGGCCGGTCGTTCATTCTCACTTTCACTTTCACTTTGGCGAACGATCCTCCTGCTGGGCGGCTCCCGGAGATTCCGCCCAGGCGCGGAGCTGAACGTCAGTACTGTCAGGGTCTACGGTCCAAACCTTTCTGTTGTGGAAATACTCCCGCAAGGGTTGCAGATCGACTCCGGGGATTTCGCGAGCCCACACAATTTTTGCATGGTCGACGTCGGCCGAGTTGTATACCCACTCTCGATGCACGTCGTGCGCCGGGGCATAGCGAACAATAACGAGCTGTTCGCCGGGCATGGCCTCCAGTTGCTGCGCAATCCGTGCCCGCGCGACCATCTGGGGATTGCTCCATGCGATCCTTGCGATGCCCCGATGTGCGTCGAGCATGGTCTTCGCGATGTGACCGGGGACGAGCGCTATGCAGGTGACCACGATCGCTCGCGTCACGCCGATACCGATCCTTCGTCCGTGGTATTGCCAGCGTCTCAGGTGGCGCATCCCCTGCATAGCCAGCGCGAAGATGGTCGCGGTCAAAGGGGCGGCGTAGTGCACAAAGTAAGCGGACACCACCAGAAGGCCGAGTAAAGATAACAACAGTTGGACGCCGAGCAACCGCATTCGGCGATCTCGCGCCAGCCAAGGCAGTGTAAGTATTGGCGCCACCAGCAGCGGCCCGCAGAAGAAAATGCTCAAATCCGCTGCTCGGGTCCAGCATGTGCGCAGGAAGTGGGCTCTGCGGTCGGAATACTCGGCGCGTTGCTCCTCGCCGTAATCGGTAAACTGCGGATTCAGAAAGTGTCGCGGGGCTGGCGGAGGCAGGAAAAGCAGCGGTGGGGACTCGAAGTGTGCCCGCTGGTAAAGCACGTAGGGAAACAGAGTAGGACTGCCGGTGCCGCGCCAATTGTAATAGCCAAGAAATGCTCCAACTGCCACCAACACCACCGCAAGCGGGAGAATGACTTTTGCGAGCTTCGAGTGCCACGCGACCCTGGCCTTGACCAACCAAGCGCAAGCCACGAACGCGACCGGCAGGCTGAAAAGAAGTCCTTCGACGGGGCGGCTGTTGGCCAAAATCGCCAGACCTGCGCCCAATAGCAAGGCATAACGCGGGCGCGGGCGGTGAAAAAGCCTGGGCAATGCGCCCATCACCAAGGCTCCCCCAACGGCGGCGACCGCTCCACCCCAGTAGCTGTCTATCCAGTAATTGAAGGTGGAGAGACGCAGAACGACCAGAATTCCGCCGAGCAGGGCCCAGCCGGGGGGAAGCCAACCTTGTAACATCCACGCCACCGCGGCACACATCGCGGCGACGCTCAGAAGCACGCCAATCCAGGGATGGCCGAGCTTCTGTCCGAGCGCCAAAACCGCGCCTTGCGCCGGCGGGTATTTCGACATGTACGTGGGCTGCTGATTGACGTGTATGGTGTCCAGGAAAACCCACATGGGGTGGGGTGGGTTCGAGAGCCGACCATGGGCAAACGTGTCCCCGGCGAGGAGGTAGCTGAATTCGTCATGCATCTCCGGTACTGGCACCGGTACCAGCCCCAACAGGCTCACTCGGACCAGGATCGCTGCCGTCGCGATCCCAATCAGCACCAGCGTCTTGTGCCGCGCCATCCCTTTCCCGACCTTCTCGACCCGCTTGAAGAAGCGGTCGCCAAATAAGGGCGCGTACCATGCCAGCGCAACGGCGACGAGCAGAACAGCAGCGCCGACATAAACCAGGGAGGATCTTACAGAGGAGACGACCGGGGACGTGTCGGTTACCATGAAGATCGTAAGGGAATCAACAAACTCTCACGTTTGAGATTAGGGTGTCAACCGGCGCGCCAGCAACGCCTGTTCGCAGTCTGCGCTTTACGGGGTTGTTCCTTGGTACTCTTCGAGTTTCGGCGAAGAGGCGTCCGCCTCCACCACCCAGGCTCTTCGCGCGCGGAAATATTCGAGCAACGGCTTCAAATCACGCCCGGGGACGTCGCGCGCCCAGACGACCTTGCCGCCGTCGATGTCAGCGCCGTTGTATACCCACTCGTCATGGACATTATGGTCTGGCGCATATCGAACAATCACTAATTGCTTGCCCGGGGTGGCCTCCAGTTGCCTCACGATCCTGGCCCGGTAGATGCTCCAGTCCTGGAGTGGATGTCGGTACGCTCCTACAGCAAGCATGCCCACCCGGGCGATTGCCAGGACTACGACAAGGCGGGTCAGAAAAATTCCGACCGGCCGGCCTCGGACTTCCCAGCGGCGCAGATGGCGCATCGCCTGGACCAACAATATGAAGAATGCTGCGGCCATGGGAGCTGCGTAATGGGCTTCGAAGTAGACTACTGCGAATAGACCGAGCCCACACCAAACAAACAACACAAGTGGTAAGCGAGTCCGCCGGTCTCGAAGCACCCACGGCAGAGTCACGAGGGGAATGGCGAGGAAACTTCCGAGAAAGAAGACCCACCAGTCACGAAATTTGTTCCAGCAAAGGCGAACGAAAGGCTGGTGATATTTCCCCACGACCCAGACGTTGTAGAAGCCGTCGAACTGTGCGTTCGCATAGACACGCGGCGAGTAAGACTGCCAAACAAAAAGCGGGATTGTCTCATGGAGTCGATCATCGAGCACGTGCGGCAAAAGAAAAGCATCTCCCGTCACTCTCCGGTTGTAGTAACCGATGAAGACGAGCGTGAGTGTAGAGACGCAAAGCAAGGGCAAGAGCACCCGAAGACCTGTGCTCCGGAATGCCGGACTGCGGTCCGAGAGCAGCCAGATGATCAGTGCTATGCCCACTGGAATGCAGAAGAGCAAGCCCTCGAAGGGCCGGCTGTTCGCCAGCAAGCCGGCGCCAATCCCCATCAACACTGCATCTCGGGGCCGCTGGCGCTTTACGATCCTGGGAAAAGCCCCGATTACCAGGGCGCCACCGATGGCAGGCACAGCCCCTCCCCAATAGCTCTCGAGCCAGTAGGTGAATAAATGGATACGCAAGAGGGCGAGAGTGCCCCCAAGCAGTGCCCATTGGGGCGGGAACCATCCTTGCAGCATCCACGTGATGGACGCGCACATGAGCGCCATGCTGAATAGCACTCCAATCCAGGGATGGCCGAGCAACTGTCCAAGAGCAAGCACTCCGCCCTGCGCTGGTGGATACATGGAGGCGTAAGTCGGGTGCTGCAGCACATGGAACGTGTCGAAAAAGATCCACATGGGGTGCGGAGGGTTCGCGAGCCTGCCATGAACAAAGGTGTCTGCCGCCAGCAGGTAGCTGAATTCGTCGTGGGTGGCAGGCTTGGGCAGCGGCATTACCAAGAAAAGCGCGAGCCGTGAAACTATGGCCAGCAACGCAACCGCGACGAGGGTCCAGACCTTTCGTCGCGCCAGGCGCGCTCCCAGACCCTCGATTCTGCGCAGCCAGCGGTCTCCAATGAGCGGAGTGAAACACCCGACGGCGAGAAGCGCCCCTATGATTATCCAGCGTAGATACGGCACGAGTCCCCTTGGACCTTTGATACACTCGGGTTGCAGAAAGCGATTCTGCCGGGAAGATTATGTTGTAGCAGAAACTGTGTGGGGTAGAGCGAGGTTTCTTTTCACACTTCCGCACAACGTGAGATTCTGCAAGCAAATCCGTGCAGCAAGGAGTCCATGTGGCCTTCGCTTTAAGGTCAGAGTCAGATTATCAGCCAGTTGCCATGCCGGTAAAACAAGCAGAGGCGATTGAGCTCTCGGTGGTCATGCCGTGCTTGAATGAGGAAGAAACGCTGGCCGCCTGCATCCGCAAGGCGCAGCGCGCGATTGCCGGCGCCAACATCGCGGGTGAGGTGATCGTGGCCGACAACGGCAGCACCGACCGTTCCATCGAGATCGCCGAGCAAATGGGCGCCCGTGTTGTGCGCGTCAGCGCCAAGGGATACGGCAACGCCCTGATGGGCGGCATTGCGGCTTCCCGTGGCAAGTTCATCGTCATGGGGGATGCCGACGACAGCTACGACTTCGGCCACATCCCGCGCTTCGTGGAGCAACTGCGCCGGGGCTCGGACCTCGTCATGGGCAACCGCTTCCGCGGGGGCATTCAAAAGGGGGCGATGCCAGCTCTGCACCGGTACCTTGGAAATCCGATTCTCACCAAGGTTGGGCGGGTGCTGTTCCGAAGCAGCGCGGGTGATTTTCACTGCGGTCTTCGGGCTTTTCGCAAGGATGCATACGAGCGTATGGGGCTGCGCACGACGGGCATGGAGTTTGCCTCAGAAATGGTCGTGAAAGCCGCTCTTTTCAAGATGCAAGTTGCTGAGGTGCCCACCACGCTTTCTCCAGACGGACGCAGCCGCCCTCCGCATCTGCGCACGTGGCGCGACGGCTGGCGGCATTTGCGCTTTCTGCTTCTTTATAGTCCGCGCTGGCTGTTTCTGTACCCGGGACTTGGGCTGATGCTGCTCGGTACATTGCTCGGCGCGTGGCTGTTGCCTGCGTCCCGGACCTTGGCCGGCGTGACGTTCGATGTGCACACACTTCTCTATGCCGCCGTTTTCGTGTTGCTGGGATTTCAGGCTATCGCTTTTGCTGTTTTCACAAAACTATTCGCGATCTCGGAGGGCTTGCTCCCGCCAGACCCGACACTCGACAAGGCCTTCCGCTACATCACGCTCGAGGTCGGACTGCTTTTGGGCGCGTTGCTTATTTCGGCGGGCCTTGGGGTGTCGATTTATGCGGTGGGCTTTTGGCGATCCCAGCATTTCGGTGCACTGGACTATGCCCAGACCATGCGATTGGTAATCCCGGCGTCATTGTTTCTCACGCTCGGCGTGCAGACGGTGTTCGCCAGCTTCTTCTTGAGCGTGCTGGGACTGCGGCGCCGATGATCATGCTTGCCTGGGCTCGATCTTCGCCAACAGCGCGATGAATTGGAGCTGTGCATCGAATACCCAGCTGGCTGGGACAGAATAGAGACCAACCGTGGTGATGAACTGTCGGGGTTGAAGTCCGACGCGGCTCCACGCACTTTGCCACTGGCTCCGGCTCCAGTAGTTGTAAGGGAGAGCTACCCCAAACCTCGCATTTCCCACCCAATCCATGAAACGCAAGCGCGGACCCGCAGCGATTCCGTTCCGGTTGTGATCCTTGATGAGCACGCTGTCTTTCGTCACCCTCCACGCCTCACCGAGCAGGACCGTCGGGTCGTCGGTATGATGCAAGACGTCGGAGAAGAGAACCACATCGAAAGACCGGTCGTCGAAAGGGATCCGCGATCCGTCGAAAAGTTCGACGGGGATGTGGGTCTGAGCGCGAGCCAGTACGTCAATCCCCCGCACGAGGAGGTCGGGCCGCTTGGACTGGAGAACAGCCGAGATCAGGCCGTCTCCGCAACCAACGTCAAGAACGCGCGCGCCCTTCGGAACAAGCTTGGCAAACCAATCGGACAGGATGCCGACCCTGCGGCCAAACACCAACCGCTCATGCAGAATCCCAACGGTATTGGAGGGCAGAGTCACCAAGAACGGATCCTAAGAGCGCAGTACGGTGTCTCCGCAACTTGTTCCCAGCCGGTGAGAATTCCTGGGGGCCAGGGTGGACAGACGGTTACGACGAGTTTTGCGTGGGAACGGGCAAAGGCTTCATACGCTTGTTGCCGCACTGGCTCGGGGGCGTCCCAGAAATCTTTGGAGCCATGGTTCGCGTCCATGATCTCAGCGACGATGCGCAGTTTTGCCAGGCGGGCCCAATACGCACCGGTGCCGTCGGCGATGACCGCGACCTTTTCGCCGGGTTGAGCTCCCATGCGGCGAAGCTGCTCGGCGGCAACGACGTCCTGCCAGGCTGAGTCCGGGCCGGTTCCCGGGATCGCCATATGGTTGGTGGCGACGCGAACCGTGTAGTCGGCTGTGCCGAGCGCCATCACTAGAAACACGGCGAAGGCTACGCAGGCGACCGTCTTTTGAACCTCCGGGCGAAATCGCGCCGCCGCCAGCAATACAAGAAACAACACCAGAACCGAGCCCCCCAGAAAACGATCTTCTTCATGCACCGGAAGGTAGATCCCCATGACGGCCAGCGACATGGCCAGGAATGGCCACAACTCGCGCAAGCCTGGCAGGCAGAGCTGCCCGCTGACCAGCGCGAGCGCGATGATTCCAGCGACTAGCTCCGGCCGGTCACTAAACAACAAGCGGATCTCGCTCGGGATAGTAACCGCGAGCGCTTCTATTTGAAGTTTTGAATGGAAATGCCACTGCAGCCCCTCATTCCAATATGAGGGGTCGGTCCATGGGGGATAAGTGCCGACGACTGGACCGTCGAATTCAAAGAGCGGAGGGCGCCGCAGCAGTTGGCGCGTCGGATGCACGGGTGTCCCACTGCCCGGAACCCCTCCCTGCCAATTTCTCGTAAATGTGCCACGAGACACGAACCACGCATAGTTCAGCCTCCCCGAATCGCCAAACGTGAACCGGCCCTTCTGGTGAGACAGCAAGGCGATCAAGGGAGCGCATGCGCACAGAAAGACGAGACCGGCTACCGCAATACGGCGCCCCCAACCTGGATCCGAGCGTTTCCATAAATAAGCCGCGCCGAGAGTCACAAAGCCTATTGGGAGCAATATTGCTTTCGTCCAGTATCCGACGGCGAGGATGAGGCCAAAGCACGCGAACATCGAGAACTTGTGGCCCTGGCGGAGGCGCAACAGCATCCCCGCCGCCATGCAAACGCAGGCCATCACGGCTAGATCCGGTGTGACTTCGTACACCGCTTCCACTTGCGAAGCGGTCCACCAAAATATGGAATATGCCAGGAGGACCAGGGCCCACTCCGGCAAAGGGTGGCCGTCGTCTGGCGATGCGGCAGAATCTCGTTCTTTACCGAACGCGAGCAACGCGTGCAACAGGAAGCGAAAGGCGAACAGCACAGCGACAAAGATTCCAAAGTTGACCAAGTGAACCAGAGGAAATTCCCACTTCGGCGAAGGCTTCGCTAACCCGAGGGCGACCCCGAGTGTCCACGGATATAAAGGGCTCCAATATGCGTTTACGGCGTTCGCCCAATCGCGACGAAAGAAAGAGTCGCCCACATCCAGGTAAGAGATGCCATCCGGATTCATCGAGTAGCGGCCAAACCACGCGTGTAACGCCCCAAGGGCGAGGGTTGCAAACAAGAGGATGCGTTCGATCGGGAGCCGGGCGAAGAGACGATCTGGCATTTAGGAAGGTCCGAACCGTGCAGTGCGAGACGAAGCCATGCGCATCAGCCTTTCGCCGAGAAGTATATCTCGGACGGCGTCTCCCCAGGGTGGAGGCTGGCGGTTTTGACAGCGTTCCAACTCGCACTGTGATCGGCATCACAGAATGCCGTGGAACCCGAGAGGCCGCCTGATTTTCAGCCTTGATCGTCACGATTCAGACCCGCCGGAAGAACCCAGTCGACGCCCAACCCGTTCTGCGCTTATAGTTCCCGAGGCCCTGCGATTACCAAGCAGGTGTGACTTGGATCACGGACCTGTGCCCGCGCAGAGTTCAAAATTGCAACAGTGGTGGGCAACCAAAACTCGAATGGAGCTTGGAAATGAAGAAAGTTAACGTCGCCGTCTTGACCCTTGCGACCGCATTGGCGGTTGTTCTTACCCTCTCCCTGTCGGCGAATGCGCAAAGCGCCGATCTTTTCAAATCAAAATGCGTCATGTGCCATGGTGCCGACGGAACCGGTTCGGCGGTGGGAAAGAAAATGGGCGCCCATGATTTTACGACTGCCGAAGTGCAGAAAATGTCGGACGCGGATCTCACAGGGACCATCACGGACGGCAAGAACAAGATGCCCAAGTACGCGGATAAGTTGAAGCCGGAAGAGATTAAGGGACTGGTGGCTTACATCCGCACCTTGAAAAAATAGTTCTGGCCGCTTCTTGCCATCGAGACTAGGGAGATTGTCCAGCGCTGCGAAGGAACTGCGGCCAGGTGTGAAGTGTGTCTGGGTCAGTGGCGCATAGAAGGAAGAAGAAAGGGGAATAGCGGTTGCCAATGAATCTGCGAGAACGCATCCGGGAGCGGACGCAACCCATTTATTTTCTAGGGCAGAATCCCATCACGCTCACCGGCGCCGTGGTGACGACAAGCACCGCGCTGACCACCATCGCCTTCTGGTTCTATGACATCTTCTTGCCGGGGCCGCCGCATCCTTATATTGGCCTTCTGGTCTTCCTGATCCTTCCGGGCATTTTTGTACTCGGATTACTGCTGATTCCACTTGGCATCTGGCTCCGGCGGCGGAGTCTGCGCGAGAGCGGGGAACTGCCGGCGGTTTTCCCCGCCATCGACCTGGCGCTGCCCGTGGTGCGGCGTACCTTGGAGTACGTCACCGCGGCGACCGTCCTCAACCTTCTCATCATTGCGACCGCATCGTACCGCGGCGTGGCGTACATGGATTCGACGACCTTCTGCGGCAAGACTTGTCACACCGTGATGGATCCGGAGTACACCGCCTATCAGAATTCTCCGCACGCGCACGTGGACTGTGTCGCGTGCCATATCGGACCGGGAGCGGGTTGGTTTGTGCGGTCCAAGCTTTCCGGTCTGCGGCAGGTGTTCGCGGTGACGTTCCACACCTATTCGCGCCCGGTTCCTTCGCCGGTAAAGTACCTCCGTCCGGCGCGCGAGACCTGCGAGCAGTGTCACTGGCCCCAGCGTTTTACCGGCGACAAGTTTCTGGTGAATACCAGCTACAAGGACGACGAAAAGAACACGCCCCAGACCGACGTCTTGCTGTTGAAAGTTGGCGGACGCACCTGGCAGGGTTCGGTCGGCATCCACGGACGCCACCTTGCCGACATGGCGCGCATCCGCTACATTTCGACCGACCCCGAGCGGCAGACCATCCCGGCCGTGTATTACACCGACGATAAGGGGAAGACGACTGAGTTCATTTCCACCGATGCCAAGCCCACCAAAGAACAATTGGACAAGGGAGAGCATCGCGTGATGGATTGCGTGGATTGCCACAACCGGCCGACGCATGCTTTCGACTTGCCGGACAACGCAGTCGACAAGGCCATGTCGCTCGGGCGCATCAGCCCAGAGCTTCCCTACATCCGGAAGAAGGCGGTCGAGGTTCTCAAGGTGGAGTATCCCGCGCGCGATGTGGCCGAGCATCGCATCAAGGAAGAGATCAATAATTTCTACCGGACCAATTACCCGCAGATCTACGAGACGCGGCGTACGGTGGTGGAACAAGCTGGCGATGAAGTGGCGCGGATCTACCTGCGCAACATCTTCCCGGACATGCGTGTGACCTGGGGCGTGCACCCGAACAATCTTGGGCACAATGATTCGCCGGGTTGCTTTCGCTGCCATGACGGCAGTCATACCAGCGCCGATGGCCAGATCATCACCAATGATTGTTCCGCATGCCACAGTTTGCTGGCGGTGCAGGAGGAGAACCCGAAAGTGCTTACGGATGTTGGCATGAAGTAGGCGGGGCAGAAAGTCGATATGGCTGAAAGAAGAATCGCGCGGAGGAAAACCTGGAAGGGTGGGTTGCGGATCGTTGCACCGCTCCTCGCCACCGCGCTCTTGCTTCTGGTTGCTAAAAGCCCCGGACGCGCGGCAGGAGCTGCGGCCGACCCGCCGGGGGCGGAATGCCTCGCGTGCCACGGCGACAAGACCATGACCACGACGCGAGCCGGCAAAACGGTTTCGCTGTACGTGGACGGCAAGAAATTCGCGGCTTCCATCCACGGCAGCTTCGGGTGCACGGGTTGCCACGCCGACCTGGAAGGAAAGGATTTTCCGCACGAAACGCCAGCACGGGTAAAGTGTGGAACGTGCCACACGGCCGAGCAGGAGCAATATGCCCGCTCGCTGCACGGGAAGGCGAGTGCGCGCGGCGACGCGCTCGCGCCCCAATGCGTGAGTTGCCACGGCAACCACGACATCGTTGCGGTGAAGGACCCGCGGTCCGCGGTGGCGCCGCTAAAGGTGCCCTTCGTTTGCGGCGGGTGCCATCGCGAAGGAACTCCGGTATCGCGCAACCGTCTCATCCCCCAGGCCAACATTCTGGAGAACTACTCCGAGAGCATCCACGGCGAGGCGTTGCTGAAAAAGGGACTGTCGGTGGCCCCGAACTGTGCCACCTGCCACACGCCGCATTTGATCTTGCCCCATACCGATCCCGCTTCCTCGATCAATCGCAAGAACATTGCCGCCACCTGCACCAGATGCCACTCGCAAATCGAAATCGTCCACCAGAAGATTATTCGCGGAGAGCTTTGGGAAAAGCAGGCCAACGTGCTGCCGGCCTGCGTGGACTGCCATCAGCCGCATAAGATCAGGAACGTCTTCTATTCGCTGGGCATGGCCAATGCGGACTGCATGCGCTGCCACGCGGACGAGAAGCTGCTGCGCGCGCGCGACGGAAAATCCATGTACGTCAGCGTGGGCGAGGTCAGCCATTCGCGCCACAACAAAATTGCCTGCAGCCAGTGCCACTCGGAAGTCAACGCCTCCCACGTGCGGCCTTGCGAAACGATCACCCACGCGGTGGACTGCACCGCTTGCCACGATGAAATTGGCAAGCAGTACGTGACCAGCATCCACGGACAACTTAACGGCAAGAACGATCCGAACGCACCGACCTGCAAGGAATGCCATGGCACACATGGAATCCTTGGCAAACAGGATCCGCAGTCATCGACTTTTGCGGTCAATGTTCCCGGGCTTTGCGCGCGGTGTCACCGCGAGGGCCAGAAGGCTGCGGTGCGCTACACCGGATTGCAACACGAAATTATCGGCAACTATACGGAGAGCATTCACGGGACATTATTAAAGAATGGGCTGACCGTGACGGCGACCTGCACCAGTTGCCACACTGCCCACCAGATCCTTCCCCGAAGCGATCCGGCGTCGAGTGTCAACGCCAACAACGTGCCGGATACGTGCGGCCGGTGCCACCACGGCATCGAGGAGCAGTTCGAGAACAGCATCCATGCCAAGCGCGTGAGCGGATACAGTAAGCCACTTCCGGTTTGCAACGATTGCCACACCGCTCATTCCATCCACCGCACGGATGAGAACAGCTTCCAGCTGACCGTGATGGCTACATGCGGACGCTGCCACGAGAAGATTGCCGAGACCTATTTTGATACGTATCACGGGAAGGTCTCGAAACTGGGGTACACGAAGGCGGCCAAGTGCTATGACTGCCATGGCGCTCACGACGTGCTGGCGGTAACCGATCCGCGCTCGCACCTCAGCCGGGCCAACGTGGCCGCCACCTGCGGGAAGTGCCATGCGGGCGCGACCCGGCGCTTTGCCGGATACTTGACGCACGCCACCCACCACGACCCGAGAAAGTACCCGTTCCTGTTCTATACCTTCTGGGGCATGACCGCGCTGCTCCTGGTGACGTTCGTAGTCGGCGGCATGCATACGCTGCTCTGGCTGCCCCGGGCTTTCCAGATGCGCCGGGAGTTGCGCGCGGCGGAAGCGGAACTGGCGGTCGCGAACGAGGAGGGCGCCGATGTCTAACGGCGGAGTTCAAAGACGCCAGTTCGTCCGGTTCAGCCGGCTGCAACGGATCCTGCACATCTGCATGATCGTGAGCTTCATGAGCCTGGCGCTGACCGGACTAACCCTGAAGTTCTCCTACACAAAATGGGCGTCGGTGCTTTCGCATCTGCTCGGGGGATTCGAGAACGCGGGCTACATTCACCGCAGCGCTGCCGTGGTGATGTTCGGAGTTTTCATTACCCATCTAGTGGACCTCTACAAATTGAAAAAGAGGGAACACGGTTCGTGGCGCGAGCTGTTGCTGGGGCCGGGCAGCATGACCATGAACCGCAGGGACCTGACGGAGTTCGTGGGCACGCTGAAATGGTTTGTGGGCCGGGGCCCGCGGCCCGCCTACGGCCGCTGGACATACTGGGAAAAATTCGACTACTTCGCCGTGTTTTGGGGAATCGCGGTGATCGGTTCCACCGGCCTCACGCTGTGGTTCCCGGTGTTTTTCACGCAGTTTTTGCCGGGGTGGCTCCTCAACGTCACCACCATCATTCACAGCGACGAGGCGCTGCTGGCCACGGGCTTCATCTTTACCGTGCATTTTTTCAATACCCATTTGCGGCCGGAAAAGTTTCCCATGGACATCACGGTATTCACCGGGCGCATGCCGCTGGAAGAATTGGAAAGGGACAAACCCAGAGAGTATGAAGAACTGGTCGCCACGGGGAAGCTGGAGGAAAAGATGGAGGAGGCTTATCAGCCGATTGTCACGCAGACGATTCGAGCCTTCGCCTGGGCGGCGCTGGCGGTGGGATTCAGCATTGTGCTGTGGATCATCTATGCCATGTTGTTCGCGTACCGCTAGCAGAGTGTGGTGTAAGTAGAGCTCGCGCTTGCACCAACGACACGGTTACTGGTTTGTCGTCCTGAGCGAAGCGAAGGATCTGCTTCTGGCGGCGAACAGCAGGTCCTTCCCCTTCGGCGGGCTCAGGGTCAGGATGACAACGTACGGAGAAGGGTGTTGAAATTGCTTACGACTCGGGTTGTTTTGGTTTTCATGGCTTTGTCGTTGACTTTGGCTGCGCCTTCGGCCTTGCTCGCCGCCGATCAGGAATGTTTGGCGTGCCACGGCGAAGCGGGAATGAAGTCCGATGCCGGGAAGAGCATTTCGATTGACCCGGCCAAACATGCGGCCAGCGCCCACGGGGTTCTCGGCTGCAAGGACTGCCACACCGACATCAAAGAGTTCCCGCATCCCAAAAAAATCGTCAAAGTGCAATGCGCTAAATGCCACGCGGACGAAGCCAAGTTGTTCCCCGCCAGCGTCCACTCCATGCTCGGCGAATCCGCGTGCGCGTCGTGTCACGGCAACGCGCACGAACTCACCACCGCGGAAAATCTGATTCCCGGAAAGTGCGCGGAGTGTCATGCGCAGGAAGTAAAGGAGCTCAAATCCAGTATCCACGGGCAGGCCGCGAAAAACGGCGATCCCGACGCGCCCAAATGTGTGTCCTGCCACGGCCCCATTCACGCCGTGAAAGCCTCCAGCGAAGCGGACTCGACCGTTGCCCGCAAGAACCTGCCGGATACTTGCGCAAAATGCCATAGCGACGCGGGGTTCTTGTCGCGGCACAACATTCCAGTGGTGCATCCGGTGGATTCCTATAAGCAAAGCGTTCACGGGCGCGCGGTTGCGCTTGGCAAGGATGCGGCAACCTGTTCCAGTTGCCATGGCAGTCATGACATCTATCCCGCCACCGACACGCGATCCAGGGTCAATCACTGGAAAGTGCCGGAGACGTGCGCGCAATGCCACCAGGAAATTGCCCGGGAGTTCAACGAGAGTGTCCACGGGGAAGCGGTCAAGGCGGGCGTGCGGGATGCGCCGGTCTGCGTCGACTGCCACGGCGAGCACCTGATCATGGACCCGAAGAGCGCGGCCTCGCCCTTAAATGCCAGGAATGTCTCCGAGGAGACTTGCGGGCGTTGCCATGGCGATCCGCGCCTGGCCCTGCGCAACGATTTGCCCGCGGATCGCCTGCCATCCTATGCCGGCAGCTATCACGGGCTGGCCCTCCAGGAAGGGAAAGTGACGGCGGCGAATTGCGCTTCGTGCCATGGCGTGCACTCCATTCTTCGTTCCAGCGACCCGCGCTCGACCGTCAATGCCGCCAACCTCGCGAAAACCTGCGGGGCATGTCACAAAGGCGTGGCCGAAGCCAAATTCACCATCGGTCCCATCCATGTGCAGACTGGCGCGGGCCCGAATAACCCGGTGGTGAAATGGATTCGCTGGACCTACTGGGTGCTGATCCCGGCGACGCTGGGCTTCATGCTGCTGCACAACTTGGTGGATTTTCTGGCGAAGCTGGTTCGGCGGAAGCCGCGGAGGGAATCCGGCGAGGTGGTGCTAAGGATGAACCTGTGGTTCCGCGTTGCGCACTGGGGCATCATGGTCAGCTTCCCCACGCTGGTGTTCACAGGATTTGCGCTGAAGTATCCGGAGAGTTGGTGGTCGAAGCCGCTGCTGCTCTGGGAGTCCGGCGTCGGCGTGCGCGGCGGGCTGCACCGCACTGCAGCCATCGTTATGATCCTGGCAACGTTGTACCACTTCGTGCATCTGGCGATGAAGAAGCGCGATCGCGCTTTTGTGTGGGCCATGATCCCGACGATCAAAGACGCCACCGATATGCTGCACGTCTTCCGCTACAACCTGGGCCTCACCAAACAGGAGCCGAAGTTCGCGAAATTCAACTATGCGGAGAAGATGGAATACTGGGCCTTTCTGTGGGGCACGGTGGTCATGGGAGTCTCCGGCTTCCTGCTGTGGTTCAACAATTTCACGCTGCGCCATTTTCCGAAATGGGTGACGGATGCGGCTACGGCAGTGCATTGGTATGAGGCGCTGCTGGCGACCTTCTCCATACTTATCTGGCACTTCTATCTGGTGATCTTCGATCCTATGGTCTATCCGATGGATACGGCGTGGCTGAACGGCAAAATTCCGGCCGATCATTACCGCCATTCGCGGCCGGAATATTTCCGCGCGCTGAAACGGGCCGGTCTGGTCGAGTTGCCTGATGACCATGACGAATAAGGGATGAGCAGGGAACTGCTGGCGCTACGGCGGTCCGGGCGTCCTTGACAAGCCGTGGTATGCTGCTGCCCACGCCCAGCAGATCTCTGCGCGTTGGGACATGAGCGCTGCGGTTCAGATCATGCCCGCGACATCCGAGTTCTTTTCGCAGATCCCAAATCTGAGTCGTGTATTTCGCGCATCGCCGCACTGCCCAGGAGAACATCATGGCCAATGAAGCAGTGATTAGCCAAGTACCCGCAATTCACACCAAACTCACACGCCAGCAGATCACTGGATTCTGGGGCGCATGGGCAGGCTGGACGCTGGACGGCATGGATTCCGTGATCTATGCCCTCGTCCTCAGCCCTGCGCTCACGGAGCTGCTTCCGAAGTCGGGGTATCGGGCCACTCCGGCCAATGTGGGTTTTGCTGGATCGATCCTGTTTGCGCTTTTCCTGGTCGGATGGGGACTGTCGTTAATTTGGGGGCCGATCGCCGACAAGTTTGGCCGCACCCGGGTACTCGCTGCCACCATCTTCGTTTACGCGATCTTCACGGGAGCCGCCGCTTTGTCGCAGACGGTGTGGCAATTGGCATTGTTCCGCCTGCTGGCGGGCATCGGGATTGGCGGCGAATGGGCGCTGGCGGGCACCTACGTCGCCGAAGCGTGGCCGGAAGACCGCCGCAAGATGGGCGCTGGATATCTGCAGACTGGTTATTACGCGGGCTTTTTTCTGGCTTCCGCTCTCAACTACACGGTCGCGCCACACTATGGCTGGCGCGCCATGTTCTGGTGCGGCCTGACGCCCGTCATCGTGGCCTTCATGGTTCTGCTCCGCGTGAAGGAGCCCGAGCGCTGGCAACAAAAAGCCAAGGTGAAAGTCGAAGGTGGACTTTCTTCTCTGCGCCGGATCTTCCGTCCCCCTTACACGCGGCGCACGCTGGTCAACACCATCCTGCTGGCCTCGGCCATCTGCGGCTTGTGGGCGGCCGCAGTTTATGCTCCGACAGCAATCATCAACCTGGCGAAACGTGAGGGCATGTTGCAGCCGCAGGCGGTGCGCATGTCTTCCTTCGGCATGGGCTTGCTGTCGCTGGGGACCATCCTGGGATGCCTGGCGGTTCCTCCCTTGGCCGAACGCATTGGCCGCAAGCGAACTCTGGCCATTTACTTCCTCGGAATGGCGGCCTGCATCCTGCTCAGTTTTGGCTGGGCGTTCTACCTGCCCCGCGGACTTCATCCGTTCATCGCGTTACTGTTCTTCTTAGGTTTCTTTGGCGGCAACTTTGCCCTCTTCAGTCTTTGGCTGCCGGAGCAGTATGGGACCACGGTGCGCGCGACCGCATTTGCGTTCACCACTTCGTTCGGACGTTTCATTGCCGCAAGAGTCAACTTCGGGGTGGGAGCGCTGGTCAGCCGAATGGGGACTCTCGGCAAGCCGGTTGCGTTTACGGCCATAGCCTTTGGGATCGGCCTGCTCAGCATTCCCTTCGCAGTGGAAACCCGGGGCAAAGTGCTACCGGACTAGGGCTTTGCAGCAGTTGTGGGTCAGTATCGTGGAATTGAGAAGCAAGTTGTTAAGGACTGCCCACTTGGTGAGTGACGGCCAAACCTGAGTAATCCCAAGGTTAAGAGTAGCCGACCATCCACCCGGAGTCGCCCCATCCGCAGCAACGTCCTGCGCACGTTATAATTACGCGCACTCATGGCCTTGACCTCTGGCTCGAAACTCGGCCCTTACGAAATCCAGTCTCCGCTGGGCGCTGGCGGCATGGGAGAAGTTTATCGCGCGAAAGATACGCGCCTCGGGCGCGATGTTGCTGTGAAGATTCTTCCTGAATCCTTCGCCCGCGAAACCGACCGCCTGCGTCGCTTTGAGCAGGAAGCACGGGCGGTAGCCGCGCTCAACCACCCCAATATTCTCGCCATTCATGACATCGGTCAGCATGAGGGATCGCCGTTTCTGGTCTCCGAGCTCTTGGAGGGCGAAAGCCTGGGTGCAACGCTCGATCGCGGCGCCCTGCCCCAGCGTAAGACGATCGAGTATGGAGTGCAGATCGCGCAAGGGCTGGCGGCGGCGCACGAAAAGGGAATCGTCCACCGCGATTTGAAACCGGAGAATATTTTCGTCACGAAAGACGGACGTATTAAGATTTTGGATTTTGGACTGGCGAAGCTCGCGCAGAAGGCGGGCGCAGGCTCAGACGAAGTTACGCTGGCCAGTGAGCGCACGGCGGCGGGCGTGGTCATGGGCACGGCCAGTTACATGGCGCCGGAGCAGGTGCGGGGCGAGGCCGCCGATCCTCGTACCGACATCTTCGCGTTCGGCGCACTGCTGTACGAAATGCTTTCCGGCGTGCGCGCTTTCCGCCGCGACACTCCCGCCGAAACTATGACCGCGGTTTTGAAGGACGATCCGCCGGAGTTGTCCGATCCCGTTCGTCTGGTTTCTCCGGCGCTCGAACGCATTGTGCGCCGCTGCCTTGAGAAGAATCCAGAGCAGCGCTTCCAGTCGGCACGAGATCTGTCGTTTGCACTGGGCGCGCTTTCTGGAACGGAGGCGAGCGGCGTCGCGCGTGCTACTGCGGCGGTGCCTCACCGAATGCCGCTCCTGTCCTGGCTGGCAGCGGCGCTGGCGCTGCTGGCCGTGGCCGCGGGGACCTGGTTCGTGGCGCGACGCCCTCAGCCAACGACGCGCATGCAGTTTGCGTTGGCAGTTCCCGATGAAATGAGCATCAGCCACATGGCGCTGTCGCGCGACGGTTCCATGCTGGTGTTCGTGTCACCGGAGGAAAATTCTGCATTGCCCATGCTTTACGTGCAGCGCATCGGCTCGTCCAC
The DNA here is from genome assembly GCA_003132325.1 of Acidobacteriaceae bacterium. Taxonomy (GTDB): domain Bacteria; phylum Acidobacteriota; class Terriglobia; order Terriglobales; family Acidobacteriaceae; genus Acidiflorens. The sequence goes on along the minus strand of PKXK01000255.1, from coordinate 69,024 downwards.
CGTCACGCTCCTGCCGGGCACGCAGAACGCAAGTTATCCCTTCTGGTCGCCGGACGGCGCTTACGTCGGGTTCTTCGCCAATGGCAAGTTGCTGAAAATGGCGATCTCAGGAGGCCCGCCGCAAGTGCTCGCCACCGCCTTGGCTGGACGCGGCGGCAGTTGGGGAAGCAAGAGTGTAATTATCTATAGCCCAGACGCCAATAGTCCGCTCCAGCGCGTGAATGCTGATGGGACGGGAATGGCGCCGGTCACACAGGGCATTAGAACCAAGGAGGATCAAACTCACCGCTGGCCCCTTTTTCTTCCCGACGGCAACCATTTCTTATTCTGGGCCGGCAACTTCGGAAACCTCAAGGACGACCGCTCGAGCGGCATCTACGTCAGTTCTCTCGAAGGCAAGGACAGAAAACTTGTTGTCCTCTGCCATTCAAGTTTTGACTACGATGCCCACAATTTGTACTATGCCGATGAGCAACGGCAGTTGGTCAGCGCTACTTTTGACTCATCTGCCGGCACGGTTTCGGGGAGCACGACCGTGGTCGCGAATGTCGTTGGATTCCAACCATCCACCTATTGGTCGGCTTTCGCTGTCGCGCAGAACGGGACGTTGATCTACAACACCGACGTCGGAGCCGCGCAGTCCGTGCTCACCTGGATGGATCGGTCAGGCAAAGAACTGAGCCATATCGGCGATCCGGCAATCATGGACAACCCCACGCTTTCTCCCGACGGCAGTCGCGTCGCGCTCGATATCAGTGACCTGAAGGCAAATAACGTAGATATCTGGATCGAAAGCATAACCGGAGCGGGCAACTCGCGTTTCACGTTTGACCCCTCGGAAGAAGTAGTGGCGGTATGGTCGCGAGATGGAAGCATGCTGGCCTACCGCTTGGGTGCCGCCAGCGGCGCGAGTCTGTACTTAAAGTCGGCGACTGGCCTGGAGCGCGAGAGGAAGAGATTCACCATTCCCCCTTCTTCGATGGACGACCTGTTTCCCAATTCCTGGTCTTTGGACGACCAGCAGATTCTGTACACACGTCAGACAGCGGCAGGCGACCATCTGGAACTACTGTCCGTGGCTGGCGGAGAGCCAACCCGCTTTCTGAGCAGCAAAGGCAGCGAGACGAACGGGCAGATCTCTCCCGATGGAAAATGGGTGGCCTATGCCTCCGATGAGTCGGGCAATTGGGAGATTTACGTGACGTCGTTCCCCAGTGCCGCGGGAAAATGGCAGGTGTCGCGCGGTGGCGGCACGGAGCCGCGCTGGCGCGGAGACGGCAAGGAAATTTTCTATATCGCACCGAGCGGCACGTTGACGGCGGTGCCGGTCAACGGCGAGACTACCTTCGCAACCGGCACGCCTGCACCGCTATTTCAGATTCACGGACGCGCCCCGATTTCGAGCACCGACGTGTTTACTTACGATGTGGCCAAAGATGGGAAGCGTTTTCTGGTGAACCGCTACGTCAAACCGGAGCACGTTCCACCATTGACCATCCTGCTGAACGCCCCGGCCAGCAATCCATCCCCTTAGCGGTGAAGAGCGAATATGGCCTAGCCCCTGCGCCCGGATGACGGGCAAACCGTAAGTAATCGCCTTGCCAGGAAACGGGTTCTTAGGAGGAAAAGGGCCGGTGCGTGTCACCGGCCCTGTCGAATGCTGCTTCTACGCTGTGGAATCTCTAGGCTGTGATCAGGGATTCCAAGGCCATGCGGCTGGGGATGACCAGAGTCGCGCCGCTTTGCTGGATGAGATGCTGCTTCTTGAAGCCCGCGAAAAGGCGGCTGACGGTTTCGCGCGAGGTACCAATCATCTGCCCGATCTCTTCGTGCGTCAACGCCAGTTTCATTTGGCTGGGGTTTCTGGCATCGGTGTTCTGGTCCAGCCATCCTACCAGCAGCCGAGCGAGCTTTTCGCTGGCTGAGTCGGAAAGGATCAGGTCGCGGATTTCGCGGCAGGTGGAGGCGTAATCCTGGCTGATGTGCTGGGTTACCCACAGAGCAAGCTCGCCGTACTGGCGCATCAGGCGCAGCAGATCGCTCTGTCGCAGGAAGCTGATCTCGCAAGGCTCCTGGGTCTCGGCCGTGGCTTCATACTTGTATCCTGCAACCACCGCGGCAACTCCCA
>PKXK01000255.1:59534-66867 GCA_003132325.1 Acidobacteriaceae bacterium | reverse complement strand
ACCGCTCCCGTGGGATAGGTCGTGGTAAGTGATTCCAGTTCCAGGGCATCGACCACGGCTGGAGAAAGATCGCAAAAAGTTTTGTCTTCTGGGGCAAGTTTCTGGGGGTTATCTAGCATTTGTGTGGGCATAATTGCCTCCGGTCACAGGTACGTTGGCAAGCGCTTGGCCATTCTTTTCAGGCTGGGTCCAGGCTTCCGATTGAGTTCTCTAAGCGAAACAAAATAAGAGGGTTACTTTGATGCGGTGAGATGCGGTCAGACCCGCTGCCGATCGGACTCGTTTCCGGAAATGAGTGGTTTCACACACTGGTGTGTGATCTCCATCACCAGTACTCTGGTTATGTGACCAAGGGATTAACCCCCAACGAATGCCCGGCGGTGCGGAACTCCAGGATTCGGATCTTCAACAGGCTGTGGAAGAAGTCGCGTTCCAAGCGGCAGCGGCCCTCAGCGACTAAAGCCGTTGATGAAAACAAGCCAGTTATGCAGCGCTGAAGCGCTGCTCCACCCAAAATCAAGTGCAACAATCAAGTGCAACATCGAGTTCTTCCGCAGCTTGCTGAGGTTCGGTCCCCAGCTTTCACCCCAGCACCGTATGGATCGTGTTGAGCAGAGCTGTTCGCGTGAACGGTTTCTCGAGCAGAGTGACGCCGCGCTTCAACACTTCCCGTTCCGCGATCAGTTCACCCGTGTAGCCCGACATGTATACAACTTTCAGGGCCGGGTGAGAGGAACCCAGGCGCTCACCCAATTCNNACCGATTCGAGCGCGGACTCGCCGTCATTGGCTTCGACCACGGTATAGCCGTGCTCCTCGAGCACTTTCTTTGTCAAGCTGCGCATGACTTCGTCGTCTTCCACGAGCAAGATCGTCGTCCCCTGCCGTTTCGGACCTACGTTCTCCGCTTCCGACTTGGTTCCGAGGCCGATCTTATGCTCCGCGTTTGGGAGATAAATCTTGAACGTCGTTCCGTGTCCCGGTTCACTGTAGACCAGGATGTGCCCCGCGCTCTGTTTGACAATTCCATAGACGGTGGCCAGGCCCAAACCGGTTCCTTTGCCCGCCTCTTTGGTGGTGAAGAAGGGCTCGAAGATGCGCGACACGGTAGCTTCATTCATGCCGTTGCCGGTATCGCTGATCGCCAGCACAACGTATTTTCCCGCCGGCATGGCTTGATGCTGCTCAGCGAAGGCCTCGTCGAATTTCGCGGTACCCGTTTCCAGAATGAACTTGCCGCCACGAGGCATGGCGTCGCGCGCGTTGACCGCGAGGTTGACCACGATCTGGTCGAGTTGGCCAGGGTCGGCCTCGACGACGGCCGACGGGGATCGGGAAACAATCAGAACCTCGACATCGTCCCCCATCAGAGGACGCAGGAGCTTGCTCACGTCCTTTAATCGCTCGTTCAGATCGAGAATGCGGGGTTGGATGGCGGAAGAGCGGCTGAACGCGAGAAGTTGCCGAGTTAGCGCCGAGCCGCGTTCAATGGCCTTTTTGATGTTCTCGACATAAATCGACGAATCGGCGATCGACGATTCCGCGGCAGGCTCGATGCGGTCGCGGAGGAATTCGGTGCAGGCGTTGATGATCCCCAGGATATTGTTAAAGTCGTGCGCGACTCCTCCCGCCAGCCGGCCGATCGCTTCCATCTTCTGGGATTGGTGAAGCTGGTTCTCGGTTCGTTTTTGGTCGGTCATGTCGCGCGCGATCACGGAGGCTCCGATGACGTCGCCTTTGGCATCGCGCAAAGGAGACACGGAAATGGAGACATCCAGACGGCGCCCGTCCTTCGTTACCCGTACCGATTCACGATGCTCGATGCCTTCTCCGCGTGCGACCTTCTCTAAAATCTCGGAACTTTCGTCGGGAAGTCCGTTGGCAGCTTCATCCGGGGGAAGGAGAAGGGAAATGTTCTTTCCGATGACTTCTTCCGGCGCGTAACCGTAGATGCGCTCGGCTCCCTTGTTCCAACTCGTGATGCTGCCGTCCAGGTCCTGGCCGATGATGGCGTCCTCCGAGGAATCGATAATCAAGGCCAGCCGGGACCGGTATTCGCCCAGTTGCTCCACCGTTCTCTGATACAGCTCTTCATGCGCCCGGCGCAGTTCTTCTTCCATGCGCTTGCGCGGGCTGATGTCGCGGATCGCACTGAGCACGAACATCCCTTTTTCCGTGGAGACAGGACTGAGACTGATCTCCACCGGAAACTCCGAGCCATCGCGTCGTCGTCCGGAGAGATCGAGGTTCGCTCCCATGCGGCGTGTCTTTGGCGTTTTCGCGAAGTTCTCGCGATGATGGTGGTGCTCGCGGCGATAGCTCTCGGGGACGAGGATTTCGATTCTCTGGCCGATCAGTTCGTCGCGCTCATAGCCAAATAGCGCTTGCGTTTGTGAATTTAACTGAACAATGACTCCATCGCGATCGACGGCGACGATAGCATCGGGAAGGGCCTCTATGAGATCGTCAGATAGGAGGATTTCTGCCATGGTTTTAGTTGAGAGCGCTTGCGCCGGCTGCTTCCGATCCGCGGAAAGTCGTGACATAGCCCCTCCACCGGTTCCAACTGGCGGTTCTTCAATCTATGTCATAACCTGCTTGCCTGTAAAGATGAGGAGAGCAAGTCATTGAATTTACAGGAGATGCAAGCACGCGTTCCGATGAGTGTGATCGTAATCACATTGAAGATGTGACCGCCATCACGATAGCCTCAGAGTCATTTGCTGAACTCCGCCAACGATGGAAATGCCCTCCCCCTTCATGGCCGAGGTCCAGATGAAAGGCAAGAGCTAGCCAGAGTGATTGAGTCATTGAGTCATTTAGGTATTGAGTCATTGGGGATTCAATGACTCAATGATTCAATGGGACAAGGTTCTGGAACTCATGGCGCAGGCGAAAAACACTCGGGAGTTAAGCCGGGGACGCCGGCAAAGCCGTTGCCCTAGTAGAAGGAATCACGAGCAGAGTAGACCGGATTGCGCGGCAAGAAATCCGGCGGGCTTCAGTCTCGCGCGAGTTTCGCGCAGCCTGCGGCCCGCCCGGCTCTTAGGCTGCTTTTCTGGCCTGTCTGATTTTCGCCCAACGTGCTTTCTGGGCCAGAGAAATTCTCCGGCGCCCTGCCGCGGAAAGAACACGCTTGGCGCGATGCGGTGCACCTGCGTGTGCGGTTGAGCCCGCGCCTCGGGTCAGCTTTTCGAGAACCGAAATAGCTTCCCCAAGCTTTTGGACTTGGTTCTGCGCATCCCGGCGTTCCTCGCGGAGCCGGACCAGTGCCTTAAGAATATTCGTCATCTAATACCCCCTCGGGTAACTTCCGTCGGCCATTGTATTACTAAGTCGGCGATTCCGTAAGAACTAATTATTTCCAAATTGAGATTACATGGAGCCTGGACGCCACGAGGACGATGACCGAGGACGATGCCCCGGCGATGATGACCCGGGGTCGACGTTCCCCTTCCAGAAGGCGCGCCCACAGCCTCATCCCAGAGCCGGCAGAAGTCCCGACGACCCCAACAGGAAGAGCGCGCCCACCGCCAGGCTATAAATCGCAGTAAGCGCGGTCACTACAAACTGAAAGCGTGGCAGCCGCGAACTGAATCCGAAAAGGCCCACCGCCGACGCCGTCATCACCGTGTTCATTGCCAGGAGTCCCGCGATAAACATCGCCAGGCCGACAAAGCCCTTGCCGATTCCGCCAAGATTGGCCGCCAGTAGAAAGATCATCAATTGGCTGGGTGTCTCCGCGCCGAGCCCATGCACTGCGCCGATCATCAACACGGATTTCGAATTGTAATTCCAGGCCGTGTCCGCGGGCGGGACGTTGTGATTGTGACCGTAGCCTTTCATCTTCCAGTGGATCCAGCGCAGCGCCCCGGCCATAAGGTGAAAGCGGCTGCGCGGCGCGGAGTTTCCGCTGAAAAGCGATCCCAGAACATACACTCCAAGGACCAGCAAGGTGAGTCCCACTAAGCGCTCGGCGATCCGATCCATGCCATGGGGCAGCGAGAGCTGAAACACGATGACGGCNNTGGTCTGCACACTGGTGATGTCGGTGATGGCGGCGATGTGATCGTAGTCGAACCCGTGGCGGAAACCGAGAATCGCCGCCGAGAGGAGCGCAAGTTGAAGGCTGTTGGGCGTGACGGTCATGGATGATGGATATGGATAAGGGTGGGGCTCTGCGTAACGCCTTTACTGCTCCAGGTCTTTATTGTTCCATGCTTTATTGTTCCACAGCCGGTTCAGAATCGGAAATTCGCCCCCGGAAATCATCGCAGTAGGTCGGATAGTATCTAACTTGGGTGCGCAAAGGAAGGTTCCCGGCTTGAAACATCGGGTCCGAAGTTCCCGTGCGCGTGCCAAGCCACCTAAAGTCAGCTATGGCCTATGGATCGAAAAGCGACTACAATGGCGGCAATCCAATCGTAACCGGAGGTAGCGCGGTGAACCCAATGCTTCCTTATGGTGTTACTGCAATGCGTGCGGCGGTGTGGTTCGCCGTCTTAAGTATGGCGGCGGGCCTGTGTGCTCAGGAAGCCGCTGCCCCCAGACACACCGGAGTTCCGCAAGACTGGTCCCAGGGTCATATCGTGTTCAGCCGCGATGCGCTCGCCCGGCACCCGGAGTTGATTTACCGGGAACCGCGTATTCTGTATCAGGCGATGCAGCGCTGGCAGGCTCCGAATTCAAATGTCCCTTACGGCGCCGACCCCCTTCCGGCATCCGTAAACGACTCCGGGCAACGCGACTGGAGCCTGCCTTTGGGGTCGCGCGTTATCTATCATATGTATCCGGCCAAGTTTTCCTTCGATCCTGCGGCTGCGCCCGATTGCCTCAATGACTACGTCGTGTTCGGGATGGTAGCGACCGGCACTCCGGGGACTAGCGGAGGCCACGCCAATCTTGTGGCCCTCAACAATCTCTATGTCAACAGCAACGGCACCGGGTTTTGTACTGGTTTCACGGCTCCGACTGTGCTCTTCGCCTATAACATCACCACCTTCACTGGGGGCAAAATCTCGACTTCGCCGGTGCTTTCCGAGGATGGAACGAAGATCGCCTTCGTGGAANNGGCGCGATCAAAAACGCCGCTGTGCCGGGGTCCATGACTTCCCTGACTTTCTCCCCAACCTCCAACTGCACGTCCTCATCGCCGTGGATCGATTACGCCACGGATGTTGTCTACGTGGGTTCGGACAAGGGCAACGTTTACAAAATTACCCCCGTCTTCACGGGAATGCCCACTTTGGCCGGAGGTAACTGGCCGGTCACGGTTCATACCAACTTCCATCTAACTCCTCCGGTTCTCGATGCGGGCCGGAGCGTGCTGATGGTCGGGAGCAGTGACGGCGTCCTCTACAAAATCGACACCACGACGGGCGTGCTCGCATCCTCATCCCTCAGGGTTGGGAAAGGTACTAGCTCCGGTATCGTGGCCGCGCCGATTGTGGATGGCACCAGCGGCACAACCTTCGTCGTCAGCGCCAATGACGGCACTTCCGCCGTTCTGGTCGAAGCCGACACCGCCAGCATGACGCAGTTGGCGAAGGCGCGTATTGGCCGGGGCTCCTCCGGTGGAACCGTCCTCAACCTCTACGATCCCACTTTGAGCAACGATTACGGCAACGATCCTGTGACTGGAGTGATTCGGCTTTGCGGAACGGGCGTCGCCGATACCAGCCCGTGGCAGTACGCCTTCGGGTTCACGGTGCCCGGCACGCAGCCCATCCTGGATCGATCCCCTTCGTTCTCACGGCAACTTCTCACTTCCTTAAATACCCGCTGTACGGGATGGACGGAATTCTTTAACCCCAATGTCGGTGTTGGTGGAACCGATTTCTTTTTTTTCGGTCTAACCCAGGACTGCACCGGGACGGGGCAAGCCGGCGGTTGTGTGGCGGAGACGACTGGGAATACCAGGATCACCACCGCGACTGTGAACGGCGGGCCCAGTGGCATCATCGTCGACAACTACAGCACCGCCTTGGGGGCTTCCAGCATCTATCTGACCTCCGAGAATGTAGGTACCGCGTATAAATTTACCCAGAACGGCTTGAAATAGTGCGACAGATAGATCGATCGATTGTCCGTGTGGTGACTGGCATTCGGCAAGCTCAGGGCAGGCTCTCGCCCCTACGCACAATCCGTTTCTGGCGCTGTCGTCCTGTCGTCCCGCGCTCTGTAACCGCGTTCCCGCCGATTTCGAAGAGCGTGTAAGATTCAGCATCCGCTGGGGCGCGAATTCTCCTACAATGTCAGCGATGAGGTTGCCGTGAGCGCACACCATCCAAATCCTCCCGATCCAGAGGGGGACGAACTGGAGCCCGACCAGCCAGAGGCGCACCCGCGGAACGATCGTCCCGTCGAAGGCCCCCTCGAAGGCAAGGAGGTGGAAGAGTTTTTTCAGCGCCTCCCCGGCAATTTTCGCTGGCCCAAACCGAATGCCGAGGCTGTGGCTGCGGCGGTGGAAGCGATCCATCGCATTTCGGGGAGCCCAGCGGCGCAGGACCGGGCGGCGGCCGGTGACGCCGGCCAACCGGGCACCGCCTGCTCCGAATGCGAAGGTGCGCTGCCGGCGGGCGCTCGCTTTTGTGTCTGGTGCGGGGTCGCGGCCGGGCCCACCGCCGCTGACACCGCCGCTCCGCTGCACTCTCGCGCCGGCGCGCAACACCACGTTCACCACCACTATCACCATCTCATCCCGAGTCAGGGGACGGCATCGGGCGCGCCCGCTGCCGAGTCCCAGTCCTCCGCTCCTCGCGGCCGTGCTCCCGGTTCCGCAGGCGGTTCGGCGGCTAAGTCGGGCGGCGGCCGCGCCGAAGCCGGCGCCCGCCAGGTTGTCCAGGACTGGGCGCAAGCCTGCAATACCAAACACATCGACGACCTGCTCGAGCTCTACGCCGCCGACGCGACCCTCATCCGCTCCAGTGTTGCTCCGGTTCGCAGCCTGCCTGCCATCCGCGAGTTTCTGGTCTCGCTGCTCGAAGCCGGATTGGGCGACGTCGAGATGGAATCGCTGCGCGTCGAAGTGATGGGTGAGATTGCTCTCGATCTCGGCCGCTGCAAGATGCTCGTGCCCATAGCCATGGGCAAGCGCCGCGAAGAGCGCGGGAAATATCTGATCGTACTGGTGCGCCAGCCCGCCGGCACATGGAAGATTCTTGCCGATTGCTGGTCCGCCGACCTGGCGGTCAGCGCCTCGACTCTGGAAACCGCTGCCCGAAAGGGAAGCGAACCGATCCCGCCCCTGCGCAAGCCCCGCTGAACCCGTCACAGGATTTGCTTTGAAAAGGTGTAGCTATCTTCCCGTCCGGGACTGGTCAATCAACGTTCTC
>PKXK01000255.1:0-59466 GCA_003132325.1 Acidobacteriaceae bacterium | reverse complement strand
AACTCCAGGTCGGTCGAGTAACCGGGCAATTCGAGCGGAACGCTGTACTCGCATTCAATGGCGATCGTGCCCGTGCCGATCCCGCTGCCCGACCGCGAGACATGGACCTGCTTGTCGGTCAACTCGATGTCGTAACTGTGCGCTTGCTTGATAATGGCCGTGCGAATTTCCTCTTCCGAGCGCGCGGTGTAGGTAGATTGCAGGGCTTCGGTCTTGACCGCATCCTGGAACTCGTAGTTCGAGAAATACGGCGGGATGACTTTAATGCCCACCAGGATGACCAGCCCGAAGACGGCCAAAGCGAAGACTAATTTCAGGGTTGCCATAAGAAACAATCGCCAAATCGCCGGTTGCGAGCTAAATGCCGCGAATTGCCATCGCGAGCCGTTTCCATGGTGCGCCGGCCCGTTCCGCCGGTTAGCGAGCGGCCGGACGCAGTTCCTGGAAATACTCCGTTATGGCAGAAATTTTAACGTCCGCGGTTTGGCGAGTCGAGCGCTGAACGACTTCCAACATACCTTCGGTAACCTTCTTTCCCACGTTGATACGAAAAGGGATACCCACCAGGTCGGCGTCTTTGAACTTCACCCCCGGCCGTTCGTCCCGATCATCCAGTAAAACGTCGTATCCGGAAGCCTCCAGTTGGCGGGCGACGTTCTCGGCGGTGGTGCGGATGGTTTCATCTTTAGTGTTGGTGGCAACTACGACTACCTCAAACGGCGCGATGGATGGCGGCAGCCAGAATCCGTTCTCGTCGTTATTCTGCTCGACGGCCGCGGTCAGGATGCGCTCGATGCCAATCCCGTAGCTGCCCATGATGGGGGCGACCTCCTTACCGTTGCGGTCGAGCACGCGGGCGCCCATCGATTCGGAATACTTGTAGCCCAGCTTGAATATGTGTCCGACCTCGACGGCGGTATCGATGCGCAGGGGAGCGCCGCAGTTGGGGCAATCTTCGCCGGCGGTGACGCTGCGCAGGTCGGCGGCGATGGTGTACTGGAAGTCCTTGCCGGGAGTCACGTTCTTGAAATGGTAGTCGAGTTGGTTGGCGCCGCAGATCATGTTGGTGCGGCCGACGAGCGCCTCGTCAAGCAGGACATAGACAGCGCGATCATCGTACTTTGGATCGCCCGCGTGCTCCTTCCGATCCCACACTCCGAGCGTTTCCCTGGGCTTTACCACCAAGCCAATCGGTCCGATGTAACCAGCGGGACCCTGGAAGTATTTCTCCAGTTCTTCGGTTTGCATGGGACGAAGTTGACTCGCCTTCACCAGCGTGAGCAGCTTGATCTCGTTCACCATGTGGTCGCCGCGCAGGAAGACCACCACGGGCTGCTCCAGCGTTTTGTTTCCGTCTTTGTCCTTGCCGGGATTCTGTGCCATGTAGGCGACGGTCTTGATGTCCTGCTTGGCGGAAATTTTCAGGAACTCCGCCACGTCGGCGATCGCGCCTTTCCCCGGTGTATGCACGAGCAACGGCTTGCCGTCGCCCTCGGGCTTGAGGTCTTCGATGGGAGCGAGCTTCGAGGTCGCCTTCTCCATGTTCGCCGCGTAGGCGCACTTCTCGCAGCTCACGACCTGGTCTTCGCCCGCCGGAGTGCGCACCATGAATTCCTGCGACTGCGATCCGCCCATGGCGCCCGAGTGCGCATCGATCACCATGTACTTCAGGCCGCAGCGGTCGAAGATGCGGCAGTAGGCGTCGTAATGCTTGAGGTACGAGAGGTCGAGCCCGGCCGCATCCATATCGAACGAGTAGGCGTCTTTCATGATGAACTGACGCACGCGCAGCAGTCCCGACTTGGGACGGGGCTCGTCGCGGAACTTGGTCTGAATCTGATACCAGATTTGCGGCAGTTGCTTGTAGCTGCGGAGTTCCTTGCGCGCGATGTCGGTCATGACCTCTTCGTGAGTCATGCCCAGGCAAAGGTCGGCGCCCTTGCGATCCTTCAGGCGAAACATGTTGTCGCCCATCACGGTCCAGCGTCCGCTCTCCTCCCACAGATCGCGTGGATGCAGCGTGGGCAGGTAGAACTCCTGCCCGATCTTGTCCATTTCCTGGCGGACGATGCCCATGATCCTTTGGGTCGTGCGATTGCCGAGGAACAGGAAGGAGTAGATGCCAGCGCCCAGTTGACGGATGTATCCAGCGCGGACNNAAGAGTTGCGACCAGCGGTGCATGATTATGGTTTCCAATCGAGAGAGAATCTTCGATTGTAAACGATGGGGTTGGAACGGGGGCTTGCGCGGTACCGCGTGCGGAAGAGCCGCCAATTTCTGCCTATTTACTCATGGTTAAATAACCATATAGTACTGTGACAGTCGGGTTCTTCTGGGGTTTTCGTTGGTCGTTGCTCTTTGCTTTGAAGGCCGCCTACAATAGCCGTATGGAAATCTCGTTTGCGCCGGAACTCGAAGCCAAGCTAAGCCGGATCGCCTCGCAAACAGGCAAAGGACCGGACGAAGTCGTGCGCGAGTTGGTTGCGAGCTACCTCGACCATGACGAATGGTTTAGGCAAGAGGTTGGCAAGGGCCTCGCCTCCCTCGATGACGGCAAAGCCGTCTCACACGAGGAATTGCGTCGCCAGATGGACCGAATCCTCGGTTCCTGATCCTCGGTTCCTGATGAAGATCGAATGGTCGCCTGAAGCCGCCGCCGATTTTGCGGGAATTGTCGCGTACATTCACGAGCAGAATCCTTCAGCTGCCGATCGCGTTGCGCACGCCATGTACGATTCTGCCGCTTCGCTCGAATCATTTCCCAATCGTGGGAGGCCGGGCAGAATTGGTGGCACTCGCGAGCTCGTCTTAGCACCGCTGCCATTTATCGTCGTCTATCGAGTTAAACGGAACGTTGTAGAAATCGCGAGAGTGCTGCACGGATCACAACGCTGGCCATAGATTGCAGAAGCGAAAACGCGCGCCGCCCACGTCTCGAAAACCGAAGCTGTGAAAAAACCTATCTGTCGAATTTTGACCAAGTTTTCGGGTGACCCAAAATGTATCCCAACANNGGTTTTTTCACAGCTTCAAACCGCGAGACGTGGGGCACCCGGCAGGATGGCCGAAATCAGCCGCCGGGGCCGCCGCTAACTAACCTATCCAAAACCGCACCGGGAATTGACGAACGGTGGGTGCCCCGCGTCTCGCTTGTTGAGACGTGGGGCTTTTTGCATTCGCGGTAGCCAGGGCCCGCCCTTAACGCAAAAGCATTATTGCATCGGCCTGGTATGCTCCGCATACTCAGGCGCGTGATCGCGACCGAACTCTCACGCGCATAATCTCGGTCGGCAGTAACGGCTAACCATGAAGTTCTAACTATGAAGTTCGCGCCCAGCGCACGGCTCGTTGCCCAGTTGGTCGTTTCCCAGCTGATCGTTGCCCTGCTGCTTCTGCCGGCGGCAATGTCGGCATCCGCCGTCGAACACCCCATCGAGCACCCCGGCATCCTCCCCAAGGATGCCAACTGTTCCTCCTGTCACGCCAATAAGACCAAGGGCAACTCCGTTCATTCCGCGATGGCGATGCCGTGCACCGTCTGCCATCTGGCGACGACCGAAGGCGACATGACCACGCTGATTTTATCCATGCCAAAGGAAAAGATCTGTTTCGGCTGCCATGAGAAGTCCGCGCAATTACGGCGGCATAAGCCGACCGCAAAAGTGGGATGCTTGGACTGTCACGATTCTCACAGCAGTCCTCGCCGCTCCCTGCTGCGAGAGCAAGTCGGGCCAAGTTAGCGCGACGTTTTTCTCTCCGGCTGCCACCATCTCCCCCTTCCTTTTCAATAACTTACCTCCATAAAATCCCCAATTTCCCCGCTTAACCCCGTTTTTCTCCCCTTCATTGCCTTCTTGGTGCGTAACCAGCGCGGTTTCCATAGGATCAGCATGACCCATTCCACGCATCGAAACTTCTAGGTTTTACCGGTAGGTTTCCCGTGGATAAGTCTTTTTACGCAGGCTCCCGTTCGCGGGACCGCGGGGACAGTTCTAACTCCCGAGTTGAAGAAAGCGAGAGCAGAATGCACAAGCCGATCAAATATGTTGAGAAGGCCGTGACGGTTGCCGCCACGGGCGCATGGGCAGTGTTTCAACGCCTCAACCGCATTGCCCCGAATGACGCGCCGATTCCCAAGTGGTCCGACAAGCCGCTGCTCAAGTCCTGGGAAAAGTCGAAGCCGCCGCTGGGTTGGCCGCGCTCGACCGATTCACTTTGTCCGAGGTGCGTGCCTGAAATTCGGCAGCAGATTCTCGACGGCCATCTGCCGGTCGACGTGCTGATGAACGAAAAAGTGGGAGAGATTAAAGCCCAGATCGTCGAACGCGACGGCAAGATCTGGATGGTCAAGGACTGCGCCAAGCACGGGCACTTCGAAGACTTGATGTCGATTGACACGGAATTCACGAAGCACCTGGAAGAGAGTTTTCCCGGCCGCGACATCAAGGCCCACAGCGACGAACATCTGCATCATCATGGATCTTCGACGGTGAAATACGGACGCGGCGCGGTGCTGACNNGCAACATGATGTGCGATCCCTGTTTCATGGACGCCAACCAGGTCGGCTACGTCCACGAATTGACGTGGGAAGAAATTAAGACCGTGCTCGACAACGCGATCACGGTGAAGCCGAAGCGGCAGATGTCGGTACAGTTCTCCGGCGGCGAGCCCACGCTTTCGCCGTATTTTCTGGACGCGGTTCGTTACGCGCGCAAAGTCGGATACAACAGCGTGCAGGCCGCAACCAACGGAATCGAGTTCGCCAAGAGTTTTGAATTCTGCGAGCAGGCAGTCGAAGCCGGCATGCGTTATGCCTATTTGCAATTTGACGGAATCGGCAACGCGGCCAACGATCATCGCGCCGTCGGCAACCTGTTCGATGTGAAGCTGAAGGCCATTGACAACCTGCATAAGGCCGGGTGCGAAATCGTGCCCGTGATCACCATCATCAACGGCATTAACAACGAGCAGGTGGGAAGAATCATTCAGTTCGCGCTCGACAACCCCAAGAAGATCGGCTTCCTGAGCTTCCAGCCGGTTTCCTTCACCGGACGCGACGAAGCCATCACCGACGAACGCCGGCAAGCGCAGCGTTACACACTGGCGCACCTGGCGCACGACGTAAAGAATCAAACTGGCTTCGGCGAGCCTACCCGCGATTGGTTCCCGATCAGCTTCATGAGCACGTTCTCAGACTGGGCCGATGTGTTGCACTCAGGGGAACCGAATAATGACTGGGGCCAGCTTTCTTGCGGATGCCATCCGAATTGCGGAACGGGGATGGCCATGATGATCGATAAGGAAACCAAGGAAGCGGTGCCGGTGACGGCCTTCCTCAAGGGCGATCAACTGGCTAAGGATATTGCCAAGGTCAACGATGCGGCGCGTTCGAAATTCTGGACCGCGTTTGGAATGGCGCTGTGCTTGATGAAAAACTACGATCCGTTCCAATCGCCCACGCACTTCAAGATGACGGATCTGCTGAAGAAGTTCGACAAGAACTTCAATGCTACGGGGCGGAATTATGGCAAGGTCGGTCCGGACCGGACGATTGACGACGTGATGAAGCGGCGGCAGGACCGGTGGAACTTCCTGTTCATCGCCGGGATGTGGTTCCAGGATCTGTTTAACTACGACTTCCGGCGCACNNTCATCGAGAAGATGCACATGACTTCCACGCTCACCAAGTGGTACGAAGAGCATGGGCGTCACGAAATCTTCGCGGGCGGCAAGAAAGTCAAGATGCAAGACGAAACGCACGCCCTCTACCTGCGCGACGAAATCGTGACCAACGAAGTGCAGCACGATCTCGACAAGCTGGGGATTGCGAAGACGGCGCGCGAGGAAAAGGCGCGAGCCCGCGACAAGAAGGCCGAGAACGTCAGAGTTGATAACCGGGTCAAGAACGACGCGGCGTACGACGCGCGCATGGCGCAGCTCTATCGCGAAGTCGTGCTGAAAGAGAAGCCGGCAACGTCGAACGAAGGCGGATTCATTCCGCTGGGTGCGATCACGGCAGCGATCGCTCCGGCCAATGGGAACGGCAACGGCCACGCGAAAGAGAAAGAGACTGAGGAAGTTGCCGAGCCGGTGGCGGGAGACTAGAGGCAGCTCTTAGCCGTTAGCACTTAGTACTTAGCTAAAGAAATATTAAGGCCGCTTGAAACGAGCGGCCTTTTGTTTTGGTGCCGAACAGGGCTTGCCCCGTTTCCGCCTTGGGAGACGCGGCAAGCCGCGTCTCTACGAGAAGAAAATCTTCAACAACGTGTGCGGGCGATCCCCGACTCCATCAAAATCTCTGAATTTGCGGTACCCTCGAATGTTCTGCTTCGGCTGAGAATCGCGGGCGAGGGCGCCCGCGCCACACAGGCAATGGCTGAGTTCACGGAAATTCGGGACGCGTCGCTGGGGGAACTCGCCCTGGCGTTTCTGAAGCTGGGCACGATTGCGTTTGGCGGGCCTGCGGCGCATCTCGCGATGATGGAAGAAGAATTCGTGCGGCGGCGGCGGTGGATCACCCAGGCCGAATTCCTCGACCGGATGGCGGCCGCCAACCTGATTCCCGGTCCCAGTTCCACGGAGACGACGATCTTCATCGGCCAGCTGAAACGCGGCTGGCGCGGACTGATCGTGGCTGGCTCCTGCTTCCTGCTTCCGGCTGCGATCATCGTTTCGCTGATTGCCTGGGCCTACGTGCGCTATGGCGCGCTGCCGCAGGTGGCGGGCATGCTGTATGCGATCAAGCCGGTCGTGGTCGCCATCGTGATTCAGGCGCTGTGGAAGCTGTCGAAAACCGGAGTGCGGACGAAATTTCTTGCGGCCATTGCAGCCCTCGCGGTCGTGCTCAATCTTTTCGGATTCGGCCCGATCGTGGTGCTTCTCATCGCCGGGACGATCTCCGCGGCTGCGTTGTGGCTAAGAATGAAGAGCAGGCCTGTGGCTGTTTCCCTGGGTGCGCTTCCAAAATTCTTCGCAGCGGCCGTGGTCACAGCGGCGACGGCCGCGGCGCTGCCCTTCACCTTATGGCGGCTGTTTCTGTCGTTTCTGAAGATCGGGTCGGTGATTTTTGGCAGCGGCTATGTGCTGCTCGCGTTTCTGCAGTCGGAGTTCGTCGAGCGCTTGCACTGGCTCACCGAGAAGCAGTTGATCGACGCGGTCGCGGTCGGACAGTTCACACCCGGCCCCGTTTTCACCACCGCAACTTTCATTGGCTACATCCTGGGAGGTTGGTTGGGCGCAATCGTGGCCACGGTTGGCATCTTCTTGCCGGGCTTTTTGTTGGTGGCGGCGAGCGGCCCGCTGCTCCCGCGGATTCGCCGGTCGCCGGCAATCTCCGCCGCGCTCGACGGCGTGGTTGCCGGTTCGCTCGCTCTCATGGCCGTGGTGACCTGGCAACTGGGGAAGGCTGCGATTATGGATCGGATGACGATCGCCATCTTTGTGGTGAGCGTAGTCGCGCTGCTGCGTTTCCGCGTGAACTCGGTGTGGCTGATCGGCGCCGCCGCCGTCGGAGGCTGGGTTCTGCAGGCGGTGCGCTAGCAGGCAGCGTGAGAACCCGTGCGGAGATGGGCTTGCGGTTTTTTTCATCCTTTATGAAGGAGAGGTTAAAATAGGTAATTCCGCCCTGTTTGCCAGGGGCACTGTGGTGACAGTCGGGCTGGTGTTGCACCAACGGCGCGTTTCATGAGGATCGTCAGGGGGTCGCTAAAAGCAGGTCCTTCGCTTCGCTCAGGATGACAAATCATAATAGGATGACAAAACCGGAGGCGGCGGGAATCGATTCGTGGAACCTGTGAACAGTCTCGATGGAGGATCGGTGCGGACTTCGTCTGACGCCGTCGCTTCGCCGCCTCGGCGTTCGCGGCCCTCCTCGCCCGTGTACTGGCGGGTGGAGGGCAGTCTGCTGGAGCTGACCACGGTTCGTCCGATTGCCTTTTTTACCTGGAACAGCCAAACGTATATCGCGCGGGCGGCACGCCGCAGCCTGGTGCTGCTAATGGCGTTGCTGCGTCCATTTTTGTACGCCGCGAACCGCATCGCCGCGACTCGCATTGTGCACGCCGTGCTGCGCGGCATTACGCGCGACCGGCTCGATCTGCTGGGCGAAGAAGAATTCGAATACAAGCTGAAGCCGCTGCTGAAAGAAGAAGGCATGCGGCACCTGAAAGCGCTGCAGGCGACGGGCGTGGATGTGGTGCTGGTGAGCCAGGGCCTGGAGCATGTGATGCGTCCGCTGGCGCGCCATTTGGGAGTGCGGTGGATGATTGCGAACCGCCTCGATTTCCGCGATGGAGTTGCCACCGGACGGCTGCTGAGTCCGGTGATCCGGCCGCGGGGAATATTTGCGCGGATTCGGGAAGCGGGTCCCGACGGGCAGCAGAGTCCGGCGCGATGGGTACGGGCTTTAGGGTTGCGCGGTCCGAAGGCGCTGGCCTCGGCGATTGTGCCGACGGTGCGGGTCGAGGCGCCGCGAGTTCGCCCAATTGTGTATTTCGACGAAAAGCGGTATCCCGCGCCGTTTTCGGTGCGCAAGGCGCTGGGCGGAAAGCGCGTGCTGCTGATCGGCGTCACCGGATTTATCGGCAAGGTCTGGCTGGCGAATACGCTGATGGATCTACCCGAAATCGGGAAACTCTATCTGCTGATCCGGCGGCAGAAGTCGAGTCCGGCGCAGAAGCGCTTCGAGAAGATGATGGAAGAGTCGCCGGTTTTCGATCCTTTGTTTGAGAGATACGGCGACCGGCTGGGCGCTCTGCTCGCGGAAAAGATTGAGGTGGTGGAGGGCGATGTTTCGCAGCCCGGCGTGGGCCTGGATTNNATTCGCGAGTCGGATCACGCGGCATTGCTGCATCTTTCGACTTGCTATGTCGCGGGACAGCGCGATGGGCGGGTGAGTGAGCGGGTGCGTCCGAATTACACGCCGACGCACATGCAGGACTTCGACGCGGAAAAAGAGTGGTATCGCCTGCACGATCTGGTGGAGTCGGCGGAAGCGCGGGCGGAAGGGCCGGAAGTCACCGAAGAACTGAAGAAGCAGGCGCTGGGGAAAGAGCACGCGGCGAAAGGGCTGAGCGGGCAGGCGCTGGAAATCCAGGTGCGCAAAAATCGGGTGCGCTGGCTGAAAAATTATCTGACGGAAGAGGCCACCCGGCGCGCGAAGGAGTTGGGCTGGCCGAACACTTACACGTTTACGAAGAGCCTGGCCGAATCGCTGATCGCGAAACACGGCGCTGGGCTGCCGATTGCGATTGTGCGTCCGTCCATTGTTGAGACTTCGGTCGCAAAGCCGTTCCGCGGGTGGAATGAGGGCATCAATACTTCGGCGTCGTTGTCGTATCTGCTGGGCACCGCGTTCCGGCAATTGCCCTCGAACGAGTGCAAGCGGCTCGATATTATTCCAGTGGACGCGGTGTGCGCCGGGATGACCCTGATCGGCGCGGCATTGGTGGAGAGGCGGCACGATCCGATGTATCAACTGGCGACGTCGGTCACGAATCCCTGTGACATGGGGCGCTCGATTGAGTTGACCAGCCTGGGCCACCGGCGCCACTACCGGGCGCAAGAAGGTCTGGAATACTGGCTGCGTCTGCGCATGGATGCGATTCCAGTCTCGAAACAGCGTTATAACCGCATGTCGGCGCCGGCGCAGAAGATGATTATCCAGTCGATTCAGCGGGTGATGTCGCCGCTTCCGATGAAGAAGCCGCTAGCGAAAACCGAGCGCAACCTTGAGCGCGTTGAAAAACTAGTGGGCCTGTTCGAGCCGTTTATTCTGCTCAACGAGCATGACTTTGTCGCGGATAATGTGGAGAAGTTGTCGCAGGCTCTGGCGCCGGAAGAAAAAGAAATCTTCGGATATGACACGGCGGGGCTGGATTGGTGGGAGTATTGGATCGATATTCATATACCGGCATTGCGGCGGTGGACGTATCCGCTGATTGAAGGGCGGCCGTTGGAAGCGCGAGTGCCGCGGGTGCTGCGGATGCCGTCGGCGCCAACGACAACTCCAACCTCAACCGCCAAGAATGGCGATGCCGTGAAGACGGGGACGAACGGAGCAACGTGGCAATATTCCTGACCGGTGGGACCGGATACATCGGCGCGCATGTCGCCGCCAACCTGCTCGACCAGCATGACGCGACCCTGAATCTGCTGGTGCGCGGCCGCGATCCGCGCGACGCGGAACTGCGGCTTTGGCAGGCCTTGCAATTGCACTTGCCGTTTCCCAGGTTCTACGAATACCGGCAGGCGAAGATACGGATCTTTCGCGGCGATCTCACCTCCCCGCAGTTCGGGCTGGCGCCGGACGATTACGACCGGCTCGTGCACACTACCGATTCGATCATNNAATCTGCGCGGCACGCTCGAAGTCGTGCAACTGGCGCGGCAATCGCAGTATTATCACGGGCTGCGGCGGTTTTCGGACGTGAGTACTGTGGCGGTGGCGGGGAAACGCAGCCACGAAGTGGTTGCCGAAGATTGGTCGATTGATTGGGAGCGCTCGGATTACGATCCGTATGCGCGCACGAAAAAATTCTGCGAGCACATGGTGCGCGAGTTGCTGCCGGACGTGCCACTGACGATCTTCCGGCCGAGCATTGTGCTGGGAGACAGCCGCTATCCGCAGACCACGCAGTTCGACATGGTGCGGTCGTTCGTATTTCTGGCGGGATTGCCGGTGCTGCCGTTTCGCCGGCACGACAAAATTGACATTGTGAATGTAGATTTCGTCGCCGATGCAATTTCGACCTTGCACATGAAGGAGAATCCCGAGCACGATACCTATCATCTTTCTTCCGGCAACGGATCGCAGACATTTCAGGAATTGACCCGGGCGTTGGCCGCTGAGCAGAACAAGCGCGGGCCGGTGTTCCTGCCGATCCTCGAAAAGCCGTTCAACTCCATCGTCAACACGCTGGCGAACCGCAAAGGGCCTACGGGGCGGGGCGCGGCGCTGATGAAAGTCTTCCTGCCGTATCTGACCTGGAATACGGTATTCGATAACACGCGCGTCACAAGGGAAATAGGGCGCAAGCCCGTGCCGTTTTCGCAGTACAGTTTTCCGCTGCTCCGCTTCAGCCGCGAGCACAATTTTGAATACCCGTATCAACCCTGGCCCGAGAGCACGAGAGCGGGAGGGTCTGCCGCATGATGGACTTCGTTCTTGAAGCTTGGGTATCGAGCATCATCGAAGGCAAGAAACTCCAGTGGATGATGGGCAAGCGCGAGCCCTGGCAGCCGGGCGAAAAACTGAAGCTGCTGTTCGCAGGCTACAACGGGACGCGCAACACCGGGTCGGATGTGCGGGTGGAAGAAATGCTGCGGCAGATTCGGCGCATTCTTGGGCCGGAGAACGTCGACCTCAGCATGATGACGTTTAACTTCGACCGCTCCCGCGGATACTTCGAAGGCACGTCGCAAGTGCGGCTGCCGGATATTTTTCCGCCGTTTCTGGCAAATGAAGTGCCCAGGCATCATGGCGTGGTAGCGTGCGAAGGGTCGATGTTCAAATCGAAATTCGCCAATGCGCTGGCCACGATGATGATCGGGTCGCTGGGCATTGCGGCGGCGGAGAACAAGTTGTCGGTCGGCTACGGCGCGGAAGCGGGACAGATGGATCCGCTGGTCGCAAAGATGTGCGGGCGCTATTGCAAAAATTCGCTGGTGATCACGCGCAACGACGAGTCGCGAAAGATTCTGCGCGAGTTGGGCGTGCCGACGGAATTGGGCACGGACACGGCGTGGACGTTTGAGCCGCTGGGCGCGGAGTATGGGCAGAAAGCGCTGCGCGATGTCGGTTGGGATGGGAAGACGCCGGTGCTGGTGGTGTGTCCGATCAATCCGTTTGAGTGGCCGGTGAAGGCGTCGGTCACGAAAGCCGCGCTGCACAGCCTGACTGGCGCATACAAAGAGAGCCATTATCGCGGCCCCTATTTTCATCATGCCGGGCCGGAGGCGGACCGCGCCTACGAACATTATCTGAGTTCGATTGCCAATGCGGTGGCTGCGTTCCGTCAGAAGAAGAATGTATTTGTGATCATGGCGGCGACCGAGCGCATGGATGCCCGGCCTTGCCGGAGCATCTCGGAGAAGCTGGGCGGGGTTCCGGTGCTGACTTCCGACGATTACAACATGTACCAAATGGTCAGTATTCTGCGGGCTTGCCGCATGATGGTGTCTTCGCGCTATCACGGGATTGTGACTTCGATGCCGGCGCTGGTGGCGTCCGCGGGGATCACGATGGATGAGCGCATACGAAATCTGATGAACGAGCGCGGACATCGGGAGTTGCTGATGAACGTAGACGATCCGGACCTGGAGGCGCGGACTTTGGCGGCGCTCGAAACTCTGGAGCGCGACGGCGAGCGGATTGCCGACGGCATCGCGCGCACCGTGGTGCGGAATTTGAAATTGATGGCGCGCATGGGTGTGTATTTTGAAGAAGAAGTGCAGCGGCGGTATCCGGAGTTTCCCACCCGGCGCGGAGAGTGGAACTGGGAGGACTATCTGCCGCCAATGAGTGGCGGGCTGCGGGAGTTGGTGAAAGCGTACGGGTAAAACAGACTGTGGAAACTCGAGTTTCGTATCAGGGCATCGCTTTAGCGATGCTGCTGGAAGTTCAAAATCAGACGCCCCTTTAGGGGTTGGCCGTTCGTCGATCTTGCGGTGAAAATGTCCTGCTGCGGAGTGGATCAGTTTATGGTGTAGGGGTCCTTCGACTCCGCAAGAGCTTCACTTCGTGAAGCCCTTGCTCCGCTCAGGATGACAACTTTGGGGATAGATGATTTTTCTCGACCAAATCTTTGCGAGCCTGGAGGCCAGCGGCGATGCCGTCGTGCTGCAAGAAATGCGCGACGGACAGCCGGTTCCTCTTACCGCGCGGCAGTTGCTCTCTCAGGTACAAGTGGCGCGGGCTTATCTGCGGCGTTTGCGGCTGAAGAAGGGCGACCGGTGCGCGTTGCTGGCGCACAACTCAATGCAGTGGGTGGCGATGGATTTGGCCATCATGACGGAAGGGCTGACCGTGGTACCCCTGTATGCGCGGCAAGCGCCGTCCGAACTGGTCGCGATGATGAAAGATTGCTGGCCCTCGGTGATTGCCTGCGGCGAGCAGTCGCTGGCCGATGCGATCGTGGAGGCGTGGCCTGAAGCGCCGCCGTACTTCTGCTTCGAAAATGTTTTCCTGGCAGGGCGCGGGCCGGTGGAGAATCCCGCGCTGAAGGTCGCCGAAGAAGATGTGGCGACCGTCATCTACACCTCGGGCACGTCGGGCGAGGCCAAGGGCGTGATGCTGAACGCGGGCAACATCGGGCACATGTTGGGCTGCACTTCGGCGCGACTGGACCAACTCATGAAGAAACGTCCGGGGCAGGACGCCGTGTTTCATTACCTGCCGCTGTGCTTCGCGGGTTCGTGGATCATGATGCTGACCTGCCTGCTGCGCGCGAGCAAGCTGACCCTGAACACGGATCTGGGGAAGATTGCGGCGGAGATGCGGCTGGCGGCGCCCGATTATTTTCTGAATGTTCCGGCGCTGCTCGAACGCATGCGCAAAGCGGTCGACGAGCAGCTTTGGAAGACGGGCGGATTTCCGTTGAAGGTGTACACCAAGGCAAAGGGTGCCTGGGTAAGGCGTCAGGAGGGCAAAAGCCGCTCTGGGGACGGGCTTTGGCTCGGGCTGGCGAATCGGCTCGTGTTTCCCACCATTCGAAGGAAGATGATCGGCACCAGGCTGCGCGCGCTGATTTGCGGGTCGGCGCCGCTGAGCGTGGAGACGCAGCTGTTTTTTATGATGCTGGGCATTCCGGTTTTGCAGGTTTATGGACTCACCGAAACCACGGCGATCTGCACGATGGATGATCCGGATGCGCCGGTGATTCAGGGGCGCGCGGGGCCGGCGATTGCGGGCGTGGAAATGAAGATTGCGGAGAATGCGGAAATCATCGTGCGCGGGCCAAATATTTTTTCGGGATACTGGAGCCGTCCCGAGGAAACGGCGAAGGTGCTGCGCGACGGCTGGTTTCACACTGGCGATCAGGGCGAAGTGGACGCGAACGGAAACTGGAAGATTGTGGGCCGCATCAAGAACCTGATTATTCTAGGGTCGGGGCATAACATTGCGCCNNCGCGGATATCTGGCGGCGCTGGTCACGGGCAAAGTGAGCGGCGAAGAAACGCAGGCGGCGCTGGACATTGTGAATCCGGCGCTGCCGCATTACAAGCAGGTGCGCGCGTTTCATCTGGTGGAGCAAGCGTTCACCATCGAGAGCGGGCTGCTGACGGCAAACGGAAAGCTGAAGCGCGACGTGATTGCCGAACGGTTTCGAAACGAAATTGATGCAATGTACGAGTCCGCGAAAAAACCGGCGGCGACGACGACAGTATGAAGGACTTCAAAGGACAGACGCTTTCGTGGCAGATCGTGAATGGAGCGATTGAACTTGCACTGCATCGCGATCCTTGCAACGAGATCGGGTCGCTTACGCTGGAGGAGTTGGAGAAATTTTCGGCGGCCTTGCCCTTGCTGGCGAATGATGCGCATGCGCTGATTGTTCATTCGACGTTGAAGGCCGGGTTTTCGGCGGGCGCGGATTTGCGCGAGCTGTTTCGGCGCGGGCAAGAGATGAAAAAAGATGCGGCCCTGCGCGGAGTACGGGAGTTCCTGGAGCGTATCCACTCGGTGATGAACGTGCTCGATGCGGCGCCGCTGACGACGATCGCGGCGGTGCATGGAGTGACGTTTGGCGGTGGGTTCGAACTGGCGCTGGTTTGCGACATTATGATTGCGGATCGCATGGCGCGATTCTGTTTTCCCGAACTGCGGCTCGGCCTGATTCCGGGATTCGGCGGGATTCCGCGTCTGAAGCGGGATTTGGGCAATGCGGTAGTGCGCGATCTGCTGCTCACCGGGCGCAGCTTCAATGTGATGAAGGCGCAGCAAATTGGGTTGGTCAGCCAGATTGCTGCCGAAGGCGAGGCGCTGCGAGTGGCACGCGCTACGGCCAGCCAAGCGCTGAAATTCGATCGGCGGACGGCAGCGGCGGCGAAGGCGTTTATTAAGCCGATTCCGTATGCGGAGTTGAAGCAAGAGATCGATATTTTCTGCGACCTTTATTCGCGCCCGGCCGTCGAAGAAGGGCTGCGCAAGTTTGTGGAGAATGAGGGAGTGCAGCCGTACTTACCCTAATTTGTAATTGGTGATTTGTAATTTGTGATTTGAAGGACGTCACGTTATGTCAGCGCCTACTATCGATCACACGCTCGACGAAATCTTGAGTCTCGCGGCTTTGCATTTTAAGGTGCCGCGGGAGAAGCTCACGCCCGACGACGACTTCTTCAAGACTCTGGGCATCGACAGTTTGCAGGCGCTTGATTTGCTGACGCGACTGGAACATCACTTCTCGATCGAGTTGCCGGACTATGAACTGCAGGGCGTGTCGGATTTCCGGACTTTGGCGAATCGGATCCAGGCGCGGCTGTGAGTCTTTTTCACCAGGGAGGCACGGAGACACGGAGAAAACCATTCATTTTGTTTTCTTCTAACTCGTGGCCGCTGGGATTGCGCCGCTCATTCCGACCGCAGCCGACAGGTTAAGTTCTGATACACTTTTGCTTTTCTCCGTGTCTCCGTGGTGAGATAACGATTTGAATGCTTGATCTTCGTCAATATGCCAGCCTGGGTGCAGCGCTCAAAGATGCGCTGGAGCGCTGGCCGAATGAAACCTGCCTGATTGAAGCCGATCGCGATCGCGAGAAAGTGCGGCTTACCTACTCCGACTTTAAGGAAATGGCGCAGCCTTTGTGCCGCGCGCTGGAAGACGCCGATTTCAAGGCAGGGGACCGGGCTGCGATCATCATGACGAATCAGTCGAAGTGGCTGATTTCCGCCTACTCGATCTTTTTCTGTGGCGGCGTGCTGGTCCCGCTGGATTACAAATTGACCGCGGCCGAACACCTGCAGTTGTTGGCACATTCGAAGGCGCGATTTTTGGTGGTTGAATATTACTTGTGGCGGGCAATCGCGCAGTCGCCGGAGTTCCCAAGGCTGACGGCTGAGATTGTGCTGGTGACGGAGGCGCCGGTGGGAGCGGACTTGCGCGGCGCCTACCGTTGGGAGGAGTTCCGGCGCAAGGGCGAGCCGCGGTTCGTGGCGCGGCAACGGGAAGACACGGCCTGCATCGTGTATTCGTCGGGGACGGGCGGGCGTCCGAAAGGATGCGTGCTCACACACGACGCCTATCTGGAGCAGTGTACATCGCTGACGGCGTGGTATCCATTCTGGCCGGGCGTGCGCTATTTGAGCATTCTGCCTACCAATCACGCGATTGATTTCATGGTGGGATTTATCGGGCCGTTCGTTTGCGGAGCTTGCGTAGTCCATCTGCGGACGCTGCGTCCGGAGTTTGTGCGCGATGCGTTCGTGCGCTATCGCATCACCTATGTGAGCCTGGTGCCGATGGTGCTGAAGAACCTGGAACGCGGGCTGCGCGCCAAGTTTGATGAACTGAAGCCTCGAAAGCGGTGGATGCTCGACCGGTTGATCGGGCTGAACAAAATGCTGACGCGTGGACGTCCGCGCGTGAACCTCAGCCGGCGTCTGCTGCCGCAAGTACACAAGGCGTTTGGCGGAGAACTGCGAGCGTTGATTGTTGGCGGAGCATTTACGGATCCTGCGACGTTGCAGTTTTTCTACGACCTGGGAATTCCGGTGACGTGCGGATACGGGCTGACCGAGGCTTGCACGGCCGTGACGCTGAACGACCTGAAACCATTTCGCGCCGATACGGTGGGGAAGCCGCTGCCGGGAAGCGAGGTGCGCATACTGAATCCGGATGGCGACGGGATCGGCGAAGTGGCGGTGCGCAGCCGCGCGGTCATGTCGCACTATCTGGATGACGCGGAGCAGACGACGCAGACCATCGTTGAAGGCTGGCTGCTGACGGGCGATCTGGGGCGCTTTGATGGTGACGGGCGCGGGCACCTGCAGTTGGTAGGACGCAAGAAGAATATGATCGTCACCGTGGGTGGAAAGAATATTTATCCCGAGGACATTGAAGCGGTGTTTGATGGTCTGCCGGCGAAGGAATTCTGCGTGTTTGCGGCGAACTATTTGTGGCCGCAGAAGTCGCTCGCGGATGAGACGCTGACACTGGTGGTGCGGCTGGAACAGAACCAGCCGTTCGACGACCGATTGCGCGAAGAGATCGTGGCCCGGAACCGGCGGCTGGCTGACTTCAAGCGGGTGGGCGGGTATCTGGTGTGGGAAAGAGATTTTCCGCGGACAGCGTCACTGAAGATCAAACGCGGAGAGCTGGCGGCAGAGATTGGGGCGGGCGTGGCGCGGGAATCCATCGTGGAGATTTGAGAATCAGGTCTCAGGTCTCAGGTGTCAGGTTTCAGGAATCTGATTTGTGGATAACACGCCTGGGCCTGAGATCCTGACCCTGAGACCTGACACCTGAGACCTGGCTTGTGAACGAAACTTTTCTTGCCATTATCAATCCGGCGGCGGGGGGCGGGCTTTGCGGCGAACGCGTGGGCGCGGCACTTGATCGGCTGCGTGCGGCGGGGCTTGCGATTGAGACGGCCGAAACGAGGGCGGCGGGGCAGGCGACGCAAATTGCCCGCGAGGCGTACGGGCGCGGGTTTCGAAAGTTTCTGGCGGTGGGCGGAGACGGGACCTCCTATGAAATCGTCAACGGGCTGTTCCCGGAGAGCGAGTCTCAGAGCAGGTCTCAGGTGTCAGGTGTCAGGTCTCAGGAAGTTTCGCCTGAGAATGATCGGATTGCCACCTTGGGGTTTCTTCCGCTGGGCACGGGCAATTCTTTTCTGCGGGATTTCGAGGACTTAGCTTCGGGCAAGAGTGGTTTGGAACATGCGATGCAGGCGCTGGAGGCGCGGCGTTCGCGGCCCTGCGATGTTTTGCGGTTGGCGCACAAAGAGGGAACCATCTACTACACCAATCTGCTGAGTGTGGGGTTTACGGCGGACGTGGCGGCGCTGCGGCATCGGCGGTTTTTGGCGCTGGGGCGGTTCGGATATCTGCTGTCGGTTTTTCTTTCTTTAGCGCGGCTCGATCGACGCCCATTTCCGGTGCGGCTCGACGGTCAGCAGGAGTTTGACGCGCGGCGCTGTTTGTTTCTGACATTTAACAACAGCAAGTTCACGGGCGGAACGATGATGATCGCGCCCGACGCGGCCACCGATGACGGATTGATCGAGTATGTGCGCTGGGGGCCGATTGGACGGCTGGGGCTGATCCGGAACCTGGCGACGCTCTATGATGGCACGCACACCCGGCATCCGCTGGCGGAACGGCAGGCGGTTCGGCGGGTCGAGTTTCGACTTGATGGGCCGGTGGATGTGATGGTGGACGGCGAGGTGCTGACGCTGGAGTGCCGGACGATCGAAGTGCTGCCGGGGGCGCTGCGGGTGGTGGTGTGAAGAACGCGTTCCTGTAGCGACGGGGCTTGCCCCGTCTCCTGCTGCGACCAAAGAAGACGGGGCAAGCCCCGTCTCTACAGTCGTGATATAAAAACTCCATGTCGCAAGAGCGCAGAGAACGGCAAAAAGAGAAACTGGGGACTAAGACCTCGAGTCAGAAATGGGGGCGCATGGCGATCTATGCCGTGCTGATCGTGGCCGCGTTCGGGCTGGCCTACTATCTTGGTAACCGCATGCAGCACAAGCATGATGCTTTCGCGCGGTGTCTAAAGGACCGCGGGGTGAAGATGTATGGGGCGTGGTGGTGTCCGCACTGCGTCGAACAGAAGGAAGCGTTCGGCGCGTCGTTCGAGTACGCTCCTTACGTAGAGTGCGGCATCAAGGGCCAAACCCAGGGGCAGTCGCAGGTTTGCAAGGACGAGAACGTCAATCATTATCCCACTTGGCAGTTTCCGCCTACCGGCGAACGAGTTGAGCGGGTTTTTACTCTGCAAGAACTGAGCGACCGAACGGGGTGCTCGCTACCGTGAGCGAGTGGACGAAGCGTCTGATGAGTCTGGTCGCGATTCTGGCAGTGTGCGGAATCGTGGTGTCGTCGGTGTCGCTGCAACATCATTACGCCACCTCCAAGACGGCATACTGCGACATCGGGGAGACGTTCAATTGCGACATCGTGAACCGGAGCGAATATTCGTCGATCTTCGGAATCCCGGTCGCGCTGATTGGAATGCTCGGATACGCAGCCCTGGCGGGGTTGGCGACCGTGTATCGCGAACGACGCGAGACTCCAACCATGCTTTTCGGCGCTGCCGGCGCGGGCCTGGCGTTTGCTTTGTACCTGACCTACATTGAAGGGCATGTGCTGGGAGTGTGGTGCATTTTATGTTTGAGTTCGCTGGCATTGATCGCCGCGGCGACGACTTTGGCGGCGGTCATTTGGTGGATGAATCGTCCGTCCCGTGACTATTAGTCAGACTGGCTTGAGAAAACTGAGTCTTTCCTTGGGATAACAATTCACAGCTGCTAACGATGTGTTATTACAGTCGTCCAACANNAACGAAGCGCAGTTCAAGGGAATGAAGTGGCGCGACATCGGGCCGTATCGCGGCGGGCGCGTGCTGGCCGTGACCGGAATTCCTGGCAGTCCCTTCACCTATTACTTCGGCGGCGTTGCCGGAGGCGTGTGGCGCACCACCGATGGCGGCGTAAGCTGGCAGCCGATTTCCGACAAAAGCATGATCTCGTCGATCGGTGCGATTGCGGTGTCGGAATCGAATCCAAACGTGATCTATGTTGGCACGGGCGAGTCTTGCCTGCGCGGCAATATCTCGTATGGCGATGGAGTCTACAAGACGACCGATGGCGGTAAGACGTGGCAGCATATCGGATTGAAAGATACGCAGCACATTGCGCGGGTTTGGATCGATCCGCTCAACTCCGACCATGTGCTGGTCGCCGCGCTCGGTCACGCCTACGGGCCGAATCCGGATCGCGGTCTTTATCGCACCACCGATGGCGGCAAGACCTGGGACAAAATTCTTTATAAGGACGACAAGTCGGGCGCGATCGACCTGGCGGTCGATCCCCACAATTCCAACGTGATGTTCGCCGCGCTTTACCAGATCCAGCGTTCGCCGTGGGGTATGGAAAGCGGCGGCCCGGGCAGCGGATTGTACCGCTCGACCGATGGCGGAAATTCCTGGAAGCAACTGGAAGGGAAAGGCCTGCCGGAGGGGATTCTGGGGCGCATCGGGGTCAGCGTTTCGGGCGCCGACTCTAATCGCGTATACGCGCTCATCGAATCGAAGCAAAGCGGGTTGTATCGTTCCGATGACGGCGGAGAAACGTGGTCGCGTGTCAACGACGACCAGCGGCTCACGCAGCGTGCTTGGTACTTCACGCATATTTTTGCCGATCCGAAGAGCGTGGACACGGTTTACATGCTGAACACGGGCGCGTTTCGCTCGACCGACGGTGGCAAGACGCTGAATCTTCTGCCAGCGCCGCACGGCGATCATCACGGCTTCTGGATCGATCCGCAGAATCCGAATCGCATGATCGACTCGAACGACGGCGGGGCGACAATCTCGGTGGATGGCGGCAAGAGTTGGTCGACGCAGTACAACCAGCCGACGGCCCAGTTCTACCATGTGGCTGCGGACAATGATTTTCTCTACAAGGTGTACGGCGCGCAGCAGGACAACACGACCATCGGCATCCTCAGCCGCACCGACGAGGGCTATATCGGACGGCAGCACTGGTTCGATGCGGGCGGCGGTGAGAGCGGCTACCTTGCGCCCGATCCGCGCGACTCGAACATTATCTATGCGGGTTCGGGCGGCGGTCAGGTCACTCGCCTCGATCGCCGCAGCAACCAGGAGCAGGACATCACCGTCTGGCCCGAAGATACTTCGGGGCACGGCGTTGGCGATCTGAAATACCGCCTCGGGTGGACGCAGCCCATCGTGATCTCACCGCATGATCCCAATGTGATCTACACCACCGCCGAGCGCGTCTTCAAGACTACCGACGATGGAAAGAGTTGGACGGCAATCAGTCCCGACCTGACGCGCAACGATAAAAGCAAGCAGGTTTCTTCTGGTGGCCCGCTAACCAAGGACAACACCTCCGTCGAGTACTACGACACGGTGTTTACCATCGCGGAGTCGCCCGTGCAGAAAGACCTGTTGTGGGCGGGAACCGACGATGGCTTGATTCAGGTTTCGCGCGATGGCGGCAAGAACTGGGCGAACGTAACGCCCAAGGGGATTCCGGAGTGGAGCCTGGTGAGCCTGATTGAGGCTTCGCCCCACGATGCGGGCACGGCGTATGCGGCGGTCGATACGCACAAGCTCGACGATTTCAAGCCCTACATTTTCAAGACCACGGATTTCGGGAAATCGTGGACGAAGATCACAAGCGGCATTCCGGATGGTGCATACACGCATGTGGTGCGCGAAGATCCAGTGCGGAAGAACCTGTTGTACGCGGGTACGGAGACCGGCATTTTTGTTTCGTTCGATGGCGGCGCGAAATGGCAATCGCTGCAACTGAATTTGCCGAACTCTCCGATCCACGACCTGATCGTGAAAAATGACGATCTGGTGGTGGCGACGCATGGGCGCTCGTTCTGGATTCTCGACGATCTAACACCGCTGCGCGCAGCCAGCACGCAGGCGGCGAGCGAGGCCGTGCTCTACAAGCCGCGACTGACCTATCGCCTGCGTTGGCCTGAATTCTTCGAGCGGCGGCAACCAGTGGGCGAGAATCCTCCGAGCGGCACGATTGTTTATTACTACTTTCCAACCGCGCCGAAGGGCGTAGTGGCGCTCGAGTTTCTGGATGCGTCGGGGAAAGTTGTGCGGCGCTACTCCAACGAAGAGAAGAAGGAAGCGGATACGCCGCCCGAGTGGCCCGACCAGCCGCCGCCCGTCGAGAAGATTTCGGCCGAGGTGGGCGTGAACCGCTTTGCCTGGGATTTGCGTTTGCAGGGGCCGACTCCGCTGGCGGGAGAGCCGGGGGCGGAATTCCGCAATCGTGGGCCGATGGTGCCGCCGGGCGCATACCAGGTGCGGCTGACGGCGGAAGGGAAGTCGTACACGGAGCCGCTGGAGTTGAAAGCGGATCCGCGAGTCAAAGTGTCGGGTGACGATCTGCAAAAGCAGAGTGAATTGGGACGCAAGATCGTGGCGCAAGTGTCGGAGATTCACGAAGCGGCGGCGGCGGTCCGCGAAGTGCGCAACCAGACTCGCGGGCTGGCAAAGCGTTTCGGCAACGGCGACGACGCGCGGTATGCTGCGCTGGTTTCGGCCAGCAAGGACTTCGACAAGAAAAGCCTCGATCTGGAGTCGCAGTTGCTTCAGGTCAATTCGAAGAGTTCGGAATCGAACCTGAACTACCCGGTGCTGATCGATGAGCGGCTGCACTCGCTGCTCGGCAGTGTGGAGTCGGCCGATGCCGCGCCCACGACGCAGCAGTACGAGGTCTTCGACGCTCTGGAAAAAGAGGCGCAACCGCTGCTGGCGCAGTATCGTGAGCTGATGTCGAAGGACCTGCCAGCGTTGAATGAGATGGTGAACAAGCAGAACATTCCCGCGCTGTACGTGCCGGCAGGGAAGTAAGACAAAAACAAACAATGGAGCGCCGGGCGTCCCCGCCCGGCATTTCTTTGCCGACAAACTATGATTTCCGTCGAGGCGCGGCTTGCCGGCTCTGCTTCAAACCCGGAGACGGGGCGAGGCCCGTCTCTACAGAAGCGTACCTTCCGAGAATCTACTTCGTAATCACGCCGCAGGCGATGCGGTCGCCGGCGTTGCCCGCGGGGTCGGTCTTCTGGTCGTCGGCTTTGGCGTGGATGACTAGTGAAGTGCCACCGTTGCTGAAGATCGAGTGGCTGTCGTCGCCCCAGTTGATGTCTTTATTCACAAGATGGAAATGTGCTTTGCCGTCCGCACCCACGGTGAAGTTGGGATTGTCGCCGGCGTGGTGGCCCTCCGGATTCTCCAATCCATGTTTCTTTCCGTCAGGATTGAAATGGGGCCCGGCAGACTTGAAGTCGGGGGCGTCGCATTTCGCGTTTTGATGAAAGTGGATGGCGTGAACGCCAGGGGGCAGATTCTCAAGATTGAGATCCGCTTCCATTCCTGCCGGGCCGTTCCACATCAGTGCGGTGCCCACCGACTTGCCTTGGGCATCCTTCAGTTGAACCGTAATCTTGGCCGAACTGGCTGAGGCGAGCGCGACCACGAGCAGAGCGAGCGGGAACAGGCGAGTGGTTTTCATAGGGGGATTATAGCGAAATCCGGCGAGACTGTTCCAGGCTTCAGAGTCGACTGCTGCTGAAACAGAGTAGGGGTTAGTGCCTATGCTCTGGCGCGGAATGCGGAGCAATGTGACAATAGACAAATGCAAAGATCTCTCACCACAGCGTTCCTATTGGCCGCGGGGATGATGGTGGCCGCAACTGGCTATGCCCAGCAGACTCCAGCGGCAACCACTCCGGCGGCAACCACACCAGCGGCTCCAGCAGCCACAACTCCGAAAGCGGCGACCACGGCGAAAGCTCCGGTCAAAAAGACGGCAACCGCGACGAAAAGCGCGGCGGCGGCTCCGGCGCTTACCACGCGCAAAGACAAGTTCAGCTACGCACTGGGAATGAATATCGGGAACGGTTATAAGCAGGGACTGGAAAAGCAGTCGGTGGAGTTTGACGCGAATCTCATCGCCCAGGGAGTAAAAGACGCCCTGTCTGGCGCGAAGACGCGTCTGACCGACGAGGAAGCGAAGGCCGTGCTTACCGAGGTGCAAACCGAGGTTAACAAAGAGCGGCAGGAGAAAATGAAAGAGGCTTCGGATAAGAACAAGGCCGAAGGCGAAGCGTTTCTGGCCGCCAACAAAAGTAAGGAAGGCGTCGTTACGTTGCCCAGCGGCTTGCAATACAAGATTCTGACCGCCGGCATCGGACCGAAGCCCACGGCNNGCGCTGCAGCTCATGCCGATAGGATCGAAGTGGCAGCTCTTTATTCCTTCGAGCCTGGCATACGGTGAGCGGGGAGGTCCCGGCGGCGCGATTGGACCCGACGAGGCGCTGATCTTTGAGGTCGAGTTGATCTCGATCGTCGACAAGGCGAAAGACGACAAGAGTAAGGGCGAAGAAGACAAGAAGGTCGAACCGAAGCAAGACCACCAGAAGAAGTAGGCGGAATCTTGGCTGGTGGAGCGCCGGGCGTCCGCGCCCGGCCCCCGCCAGAGTACTCCATCAAAGCATTCTCGCCGCGCTACCTTCCCATATACATCACATGGACGTAGGTTCCGAGCCTGACGTTATAGGCGAGGTACCAGCCGATGTGATCGGGATCGTCATAGATCTTATTCGTAGCGCAGGGCTTCGATGGGGTCGAGGCGCGAGGCGCGNNGCGGATGTCGCCAGCTTCGGCATGTTTGGCCATGGCGCTGTACAGCGTAAGTCTGCCCACGGTGAGCGCAACGACGTAAGCCAGGATGATCCCGAGGACTCCGCCGATGAAGGTGATGGTGAGCGCCTCGGCGAGAAACTGAAAAAAGATGTGGCGGCGGCGCGCACCCAGCGCCTTTTCCACGCCGATTTCGCGCGTGCGCTGGGTGACGGAGACGAGCATGATGTTCATCAGCCCGACGCCGCCGATGCCCAGCGTGAGGGTGCCGATGAAACCGAGCAGGATCTTGAGGCCGAGAGTGATGACCTCGAACTGGTGAACCTGTTCCATCAGATTGAAGACCATGAGGGCGCGGCGGTCCGCGGGATTGAACTTGTGCTGAGTTGCCATGATGTAGCGCACGGATTGCTCGATCCGTTCATAGTCGTTGGTTTCGTAATTGAACCAGACGGAATCGAGATAGTGGGTGTCCTTGAGGTCGCTCATGGTGGTGAAGGGGACATAGACGACGCGATTGATATTGTCGTCGCCGGCCTGCATCTTGGCGCTGAGAACACCGACGACTTCAAAGCTGATGCCATCAATGCGGATGTGTTCGCCGAGGGCGTTGCGTCCCGAGAACAGTTTTTCCTTGGTTTCGGAGCCGATGACGGCAACGCGCGCGCGCTGGGCTTGGTCCTCGGGGTTGTAGAAGCGCCCCTGCTCGAGGGTCAGAGCGCGGATGTCGAACGTGTTGGGGTATTCGCCATTCACGCTCATCGTGTAGGAGCGGGTGTCGTATTGCATGGTCGCCTGCTTGTCGCAACTGGGAGTGATGTGGGTAATCTGCGGGATGTTGGTGGTGAGCAGGTCGATGTCGTCCAGTGTGATGCGGGTTTGCGCGCCGGCCTTCTGGCCGCCGGCCTGCATGGTGGAGCGGCCGGGAACGACGATGAAGAGCTTGGTTCCGAAGTTGGCGAAGATGTTGGCGCAAGCGCGGCCGAAGCCATCGCCGTAGGCAAGCAGCATGACGACGGTGGCAATGCCCCAGGCCATGCCCAGCATGGTGAGGGCGGTGCGCCGCCGGTTGTGGCGCATCGCGTTGTAGGACTCCTGGAGCAGGTCGCGAATCATATAATTTGTAATTGGTAATTTGTAATTTGTGATTTCAAACTCCTAAAGCACAATTACAAATTACAAATTGCCAATTACAAATCCTTACTCCTGCCTCAGCGCCTCGACCGGTTCCAACCGGGCGGCCTTTCTCGCGGGATAGAGTCCGGCGGCGACGCCCGCAAGCGTAAGGCTGGCGATGGCGAGGGTCGCAGATTTTAGAACGAGCCGGGGCGGATCGAAGCCGCCGGGCCCGTTGTAACCGCGGAACAGGGCCATGAGACCGCCGGCCAGCCCCATGCCGATGAGCCCACTGCCCAGCGTGAGCAGAATGCCCTCGGCGAAAAATTGCAGCATGATACTGCGGTTGGTGGCGCCGAGAGCTTTGCGCAATCCGATTTCGCGTGTGCGCTCGGTGACGGCGACCAGCATAATGTTGATGACGCCGATGGCGCCGAGGGCGAGCGTGACCAGGCCGACGGTGCCGAGAAATTCGTTCATCGCATCGAAGATGGTGCCCATCAATTGCGCTTGCTGGACCGTATCCCAGCCTTCGAAGGCGTCTTCATCGTGATAATCGAAGTGGTGATTGCGCGCGATGACGCGGCGCGCCTCATCCTGGGCGATCAAGTGTTCGTCGGCGACGCGGGGCTGATAGTTGAGGAACGAGATCGCGTCGTAGGCCTCCTCGCCCTTGATCGGAAAATCGCTGCGCATGACCTGGAAAGGAATATAGCAGCGCGTGTTGGTGGAGTTTTCGTCGCCGCGGCCGACGCGGTTTACCGTACCGACGACCTCGAAGCGATGGCCGTTGAGCAAAATGAAGGAGCCGAGGGCAGGACGTCCCGGAAAAAGGTTGTGGGTCATTTCATCGCCGAGGACGACGACGTTGCGTTTTTGAACTTCATCGAGATCGTTGAGCCAGCGTCCTTGCTTCAGCGGTAGGAAGCGGATTCCGTTGTACTGCGGTTCCGCTCCGGTGAGTTGCCCACTGGCGCTGGCGAACTCGCTGACGGCATGCACGTCGTTGGTGGCGAGAACGGGAGTGATGGCCCGAATGTGCGGCGATTCTTTGCGGACGTCGAGATAGTCCTGGTACGTGAGCCGGTACTGGCGGGCGGAATTCATGCTGCCCGCAACCGCGGGAGCGCGGCCGGGAAAGAGAAACATGATATTTTCGCCAAGTTCCGAGAGGTTACGCTGGTTGCCGGTTCGGAAGCCTTCGCCGAGGCCGACCAGCAGCAGCAGGGAACCGACGCCCCAGGCGATCCCGAACATGGTGAGAAACGAGCGAAGTTTATGTGCCCAGAGGGTGCTGAAAATCTGCGCGACAACGTCGATCGCCATTTGCATATTCAGTACTCAGTACCCAGTACCCAGTGGTTCCGGTTATTAGGATAGCAAGCGGACGGAGCGGGGTATACGGCCAAGTCTTTGGGGCTATCCGCGTTCATCGGGCTGAGGTGATTTGAGTCCTCGAAAGCCTAGGGCGGCAAGAGAATACAGGACTGCGGCGACTATGAGGAGTGCCTTCATCCCAACGATCAGCGACAGGTTCTCAAGCAGGCCACCAACAACGGCTCCGAGCATGTTGGCGCCCAGAGCGGCGGCAGGGGATTCCACCGAGCGGAATTCCGAGGCGAACAACAATCCGGCAAAGAAAACCGGGATCGTGAAGACGATGGCGGCGAAAGTGCCGACCAGGGCCGCCGAACCGGGAATGCGCTGGAAGGGGACAAAGTAGGCGCAGGCGATGCCGGCGAGAATTCCGGTGAGAGTCCAGGCACGCGGCCACGCGCGCTGTTTTTTCTCAATGACAAAGTTGGCCAGGAGAAGCGCGGAAAGAATGGCGGCGATCACGATGCCATTGACTTGCCACGTCGTCCCAAAATACAGAGCCAGGCGGCTGACGACTTGTGTTTCCAGCAGCAGGAATCCGGCGCCCATGCTGAAGAAAAACAGAGAAGGAATACGGGTGCGGGCTTCGGGAATCTGAAAATAGAAAACGGCAGCGAGCAAAATGACAAGAGCGCTAAGCAGGTAGAAGATGCCCGGAATCCAGTGTCCCTGGTGATAGAGATAGGGCCAGTCGTCAGTAGTGACGGCGACTTCCGGCGAGGCGAGAAACGCGGGTCGCCGGGCATCCACAAACTGACGCAAGCGAGGGTCGCCGGCAAGGCTGGTTTCCACCTGGGTTGAGGTGGAGATGGCAAAGCAGACAGCGGACGTGGCGTAACTGGACGGCGCGCGGAAAACCACGGGAGCCTTCCCGAAGGTGCTGGTCAGCATTTTCGCCAGGCGTTGTCCCACAAAATGATGGCTGACGTAGAACTTGAGAAACAGAACGCCGCCGGGCGCGAGCAGCGCGCGCGCTTCGCGGAAGGACTCTTCGGTATAGACGAAATTGTCGAGGCGCATGTTGGAATAATCGGAGAGCTGCGTGTGGGAATCGAGCAATCCAAAAAGGATGAGGTCATAACGGGCGGTGGTGCGTTTCATGAAGGCGCGCGCGTCGGTGAGATGGGTGGAGACGCGAGGATCGTCGTAGGGGTGCTCGGGATGGCGATGGCGGCCGAGCTCGAGGATTTTGGGGTCGATTTCGACGGCATCGACGTGTCGGCTCTGGTGGCGCAGAGCGGCGGCAACGTCATTGCCGGTGCCCGAGCCTACGATCAGAACGTTTGGGTTCGGGGGCGCGAAACGGAAAGGTAGATTGTAGGGATTCTCGTCCGGCGCTTCGGCCAACAATCCGGGGTGGCGAGACAGAAAATCGGGCGAGAGATTCACCATGGTCTGGTAGCTGGTGTGGTTGACGCGAATCTCGGTGCGGGAAAGTTCGCCGTCGGGAAAATTCTCATCCTCTAATTCGATCTGCTGGTAGGGAGTCCAGAGGTTGAAGTGGTGGGGAGTGGAAGGGTCGATGAGCAGGATAGCCGCGGGCAAGATGGCGGCCGCGAGCCGGAAGGTGTCGCTGCGGTTGGATTGCAGCATCGCCACGCCTGCCAGAACGATCGTGAACCATATTGCCGGGGGCAACGCCAGCCAGGACACGGCGAAGAACGCGAGGATGCCAACCAGACTGCCAGCCAGATTCCAGGAGTAGCCATACAACGGGCGCGGGGCGAGTTCGATCTGGTGGCTTACGGTCTGTCCGATGGGGATGAAAATGTAAGTCAGCAGCAGGAGCAGGATGGTGATGACCAGCACGGCCAGGAGAAAGCCGGTGGTGTCGTGCACGACGTGGGTCCCCAAGATCTCGATGTCCTGCGCTCCGCCCAGGTATTGCGAGAGGCTCTCCATGATCTGCGGGCCGCGCCAGGGCAGACGAACAATGACGATCAATCCGACCAGAGCGGTGACGGCCGTCTGCCAGCGGGGCCGTTGGCGGGCGAGAGCGCAGCCCAGTCCGAAGCCGAGAAAACAGAGCAGCAGCGCCAGGTTTTTCACATAGGCAAATACCCGGACTTCGGTGGCGACCCAGCGGATGAGCGCGAGCTCCGCGAAGAGGGTGAGGGCGCTGGCCAGAAACAGGGTGGAGAGATTCCAGCGTTCGGGCGGGTTGGAGGCCTGGGTGCGCGGCTTGATGACGCGGTAGCCGACGAAGAGCAGGGCGGCCAGGATGAAGCCGGGGACACGAAAGGACATTGGAAAAATCCGTTGAGATAAGAGCGGAACAGGATAACACGCGGGTAAAGGGGTTTGGTGAGAGATGGCGGGCCGTGCTGCTCACGGCTTGGACAGCCGAGGGCGGCTGTCCCTACGTGACCCTGTTAGCAGGCGAGCTGGTCGCGGGTTAGCTTCAGGCCGGTCAGATTGCCGAGGATGGTAACCGCGATCTGCTCGGTGCGGAAAAATTCTTCGGCGGTTTGCTGCAGATCGCCTACGGTGACGGCTTCGATGCGCTCGATCAGTTCGTCGAGGCCGTAGAAATGGTCGTAGTACATTTCCTGGCGTGCCAGGTTCGACATGCGTGCGGTCGAGGATTCGAGCGACAGCATCAGACTGCCCTTGAGCTGATCCTTGGAGCGGCGCAGTTCTTCTTCGGGGACGGGCGTGGTCTTCAAGTTGCGGAATTCTTCGATGACGCACTCGACGACCTTGATCGCCGACTCGCGCGAGGTGCCCGCATACACGCACATCGAGCCTGTGTCGCGGTACGGGTTCAGATCGCTGTAAATGGAGTAGGCGAGCCCCTGGCGCTCGCGGATGTTCTGGAACAGGCGCGAGCTCATGCCACCTCCGAGCAGCGTATTCAGGATGTAGGAAGCGTAGCGGCGTTCATGGGCCATGGGATGCGAGGGAACGCCGATGCAGATCTGCACCTGTTCCAGCGACTTCTTATTGCGCAGATTGATGCGGGAATACGTTTTGGGCTGGGGAGAGTGCAGGCCATTCTTCGCCGGCTTCACGTGTTCGAAGTGCTTGGCGACGAGGTCGACAAAGTGCTTGTGGTCGAGATTTCCGGCGGCGCTGACGATGAGATTGCCGGGAGCGAAGTGGTGTCCGTAGAAACGGGAGACCACGGGACGCTCGAATTTCTTCACGGTATCGCGCGTGCCCAGGATCGGCAGGCCGAGAGAGTGATCCTTCCAGAAGCTTTGCGTGAAGATTTCGTGGACGAGGTAGTCGGGGTTGTCCTGGTCCATCTTAATTTCTTCGAGGATGACGCCGCGCTCGCGGGCAATATCGCTGGCATCGAAGACCGGGTGAAGCGCGAGATCGCTGAGCACATCCATGGCGAGCGGCAGGTGCTCATCGAGAACTTTGATGTTGAAGCAGATACATTCCTTCGCGGTGAAGGCATCCATGTTGCCGCCGATGGAATCAACCTGGCGAGCGATGGCTTCGGCGGAGCGCGTCTCCGTTCCCTTGAACACCATGTGCTCGATAAAGTGGGAGATGCCATTCCACTCCGAATCTTCGTCGCGCGAGCCGGACTTGAGCCAGATGCCGATCGCGACCGAGCGGATGTGGGGCATCTGCTCGGTGATCACGGTCAGGCCGTTCGGCAGGATCTGACGACGAATGCTGCGCGTTTCTTTTACCATGACGTAATTACCTTGCTGAATTCCCTAAATATGAAGTTCGGATCCAACTATGAATTCCGGGGCGGGTGGCTGCTACTATTCTCCCACAATCCGGGGCCGAGCGAGGCGGCTGAAGTATAGCCTTTATTTTGTACAACTTCCGGCAATTATCCGACATTATCGTTTCGGTATTACACTCAGTATTACGAAATGGGCAGATCTGCGATTTGCCGACACGGCCATGTCTAGCTGCCGAAGTTTGGCGATGCCGATGACGTAGGTGACGACGCCTTCGACAGTGCCGCGGGAACTTTTTCTCCGT
Organism: Acidobacteriaceae bacterium; assembly: GCA_003132325.1. GTDB lineage: Bacteria > Acidobacteriota > Terriglobia > Terriglobales > Acidobacteriaceae > Acidiflorens. The sequence goes on along the minus strand of PKXK01000255.1, from coordinate 28,664 downwards.
AATCGGCCACGTATCCACGTTCTCACTTTTCGATAAGCGACTTATCGTTGTACTCTGCCTCTGAAGAGGCTCGAACCAGCGCGATTCTACGAGTGACCCCAAATGGCCGAAGAGAAGCTCCGCGTCCACTTTAGCGATTATCTGGACAAAGCCGAAGTGGTTATCTATTCCGTCCTTGCCGTGCTGCTTTTTATAACGGCACTCGCGACGATTGCAAACGCCGGCAAGATGCTCGGGGAGGGCCTCCGTCACTGGACGATTGCCACCGAGACACTTCTGGTGTTGGACCAACTGCTCGTTGTGCTGATGCTGGTGGAGATTCTGCATACGGTGCGCATCTCCATCCGCTCGCATTTTCTGGTTACCGAACCATTCCTTGTCGTGGGCCTGATTGCCTCGATTCGGCGCGTCCTTGTGATTACCTTGGAAGCGGCCACCCTCACAAAAGGTGGAACGTGGTCGAACGAGAGTGCGAGCATATTTCGAGCTAGCATGACCGAGCTTGGCTTGTTGGGACTGCTCATCCTCATTTTGGTATTTTCCATTACGCTTTTGCGTCGGTTCGCTCCCGCCCCGAAAGACATGGAAAGCTAAGGACACGCTTGGTTAACCTTCTCCGACGGAGAGTGGAGCGGTCGGAGTCCCTGCAGCTCGATTCCGGTATTTTACGGATTACACTCAGAGACGGGCGCGGACGCCCGTCGCTCCCCTAGCTCAATGCTCAGCCAGCCATCCAATTCGCTGTTAGGACTTAACTTGCGGGAACTCACGAATCTTGCGCTTGGATCGGCGCAGCCCGCCTACCGGGGCCAGCAACTGTTTGATGCGCTGTATCGGCAAAGGATTGATCGGCTGGACCAGGTCTCGACTCTGCCGCTCGACTATCGCGCTCGCTTGGCGGAGGAGGGCTGGGGAGTAGGGCTTCCGAAAATTGCGCGCCAGTTTGTTTCCAGCGACGGAACGATACGGTATTTGGTGGAACTCTCCGACGGCGAGACGGTGGAGACGGTCTGGATGCCGGAGGGAGATGGTGGTGAGCGCGGCGACGGCAGCGAAGCGGGTGACGAGATAGAGGCGGCCGCCGATGTGGAACATGTGGAACGTGTGATGGTGCGCCGCTCGACCATCTGCGTATCGAGCCAGGTGGGATGCGCGGTGAATTGCAAGTTCTGTTTCACGGCATTGCTTGGGGTCAAGCGCAACCTGGAGGCGGGAGAAATCGTCGGGCAGATCGCGGCCGTGCTGCGGGATCGGGGAGTCGATCCACCGCTGCAACGCGTCAACCTCGTGTTCATGGGAATGGGTGAGCCCTTTTTGAACTACGACAACTTCATGAAGTCGGTGCGGCTGCTGGTGGAGGGCGTGGGGATTCCGGAGTCGCGGATGACGGTGTCGACGGCGGGGATCGTGCCCAGAATCCGCGATTTCGGGCAGGAGCCGGTGCGTCCCAAGCTGGCGATCTCGCTGAATGGATCGAACGACGCCTTGCGCAGCGCAGTGATGCCGCTGAACCGCAAGTGGAACCTCGCGGAGCTGATGAAGGCGGCGCGCGAATTTCCCCTGCGGACGCGGGAGCGGATGACGTTTGAGTATGTGCTGATCGAAGGCGTCAACGATGCTCCGGAGCAGGCGCGCGAGGTGGTCGAGTTGGTGCGAGGGATGCGCGCGAGAATCAACTTGATTGCGCTGAATCCGGGGACGGAGTTGCCCTACCGCACGCCGGAGCAGGAGCGGGTCGTGGCGTTCCGGGAGATCCTGGTGGCAGCGGGAATTCCGGCGTTCGTGCGCAGGCCGCGTGGGCGCGACATTTTCGCGGCATGCGGCCAGTTGAAGAAGACGATGGAGGTGTCGCCACGTTCCACGTAGGGACAGCCGCCCGCCCTCGGCTGTCCAGCCGAGCGAAGCTCGGCAAGTGTCCGCGGTCACGGCAAATCCAGGTTTGCTTTAACCTATCCAATCGCCGCGGCATCCCGACGGGCGCTCGGCGAGCCCGAACTGGCTCGCGCGCCGGAACGAGCATGCAAGCCGGTATGAACTCGGCCCTTGCGGTGCGCTTTGGAGCTAAGCTGCACCGTGAGCGTGGTCCGCATCCTCAGCCGGTCGGAATAGGTCAGCAGCTTCTCCACGCTCACCTGGGCAATCTTTCCCCGGGTCAGGTTACTGACCGAAGGCTGATATTCGTCGAGAATCTCAACTAGTTGGCTCTGCGTGTAGCCCTGCTTCTCGATTTCTCGGAGAATTGCATCGAGCAGCGTCGCCTTTACCTTCAGCGCCGACGCTTCAGAACGGGACAACCCCAGATCGTCGAACACATCTCCCTTGGTGACGTGGCTCGGCCTGTTTTCTGACTTCACCTGTTCTTCTCCTCTTGAATACGTTCTAGAACCCTTTTCAGTCTGGCGCGCGCAGTCGCGACATCTCGCTTGTCCGTCTTGCGGCTCTCTTTTTCGAAGCAGTGCAGCACGTGAATCACGCCGCCAATCCTCGTCAGGTAAACTACCCGGTACCAGGCCCGCTCGTCCGATTCCTTGAGTTCCCAGACACCTTTTCCAATCGACGCCATCGATCGCGTTTCACACGCCGGAAACTCACCGCTCTGTAGCCTGCGCAAAGAGTAGCCAAAGCTCAGTTTCACGTCTCTCGAGAATCCGCTCAGAACTTCCTTCGAATCTCCCTCCCAGTGAATCTCTGCCGGTGTACGCCGAACGTAGTTGGGCAGGGGCATTGTGGAGCAGGCTCGTTTCGTGTACGGGCCTCCTTATACGGTGACCTTAATTATACAATATTTGCTATAAAATGCAAGCGAGGGCAGTTTCACGGAAGAAGCGTGTGTTCTTAAGCGCTAGCTTGAAACCTCGAACTTTGCCTTGAACCCTACGAACTGCCGCGAGCGGCGGCGCGGTTGGTGGCGGCGAGCGAGGCGCGAGTGGCGGAATTTGCCAGCACCCGCAGCTCCATTCGGAAAGCGGCCCCGCCGGGAGTGGAAGGCTGCAGCAAACGGCCACCGTGCTCTTCGACGATGCGGCAACAGGCGCTCAGCGAAAGGGTAACCGGTTTGTCCCCGCCCTCGGAGTTCAACACCGGCTGAAACGAAGGCGGCGGAGACGCAGGATCGCCAGAAGGGTCGTACGACGAGAAATCAACCACCACGAACTTGCCTTGGCTGCGCGTGCGAACGAACATGGTGGAGTGTGTTTCTCGATGGAGTTGGGCGCCGATCTGTCCCGCAAGGTGCAGGCAGACGTGGAGAATCTGGTTGGAGTCGGCGAGCACGGGCGGAAGGTCGGGAGCGAGTTCGAGGTGGATCGAACTGGCTTCCGCCTCCATTTGTGGAACCAGCAGGCGGACAGCGGTTTGCAGCACGGAATTGACGTCGACGGCGGCAAGCTTGGCAGGAGCTTGCCGGGCAAAAGTGAGCAGGCTCGCCACCAGCGAGGTGGTGCGGCGGACCTGCTCCCCGATTTGCCCGGCTTGGACTTGTTCCTGAGGCCCCAAGGTCGACGCGCTCAGCAGGTCGGAGTATCCCAGCATGGCGGTGAGCGGGTTGTTGAGTTCGTGAGCGGCACCGCCCACTAACTGCCCGAGCGAGGCCAGTTTCTCCGATTGAATGAGCTTTTCCTGCAAGGCCTTGAGGTCGCTCACCGAGCGGCGGGATCGTTCGAGAAACAGGGAAAGCTCGGCTCGGAGCAGGCGTTGCCGCCAGAAAATCACGATGCCCATCACGACCATGGTCAAAAGACTCACGTTAATGCGGAAGGTCTTGACCGGCCGCGGAAGCGCCGGGTTTAGTTCGGCGTGCAGGGCGGCCCAGATAAGGCTGAAAAGAGCCAGCATGCTGAGGCGTGTCACCCAGACCCCAAGCACAGGCTGCGACGGCTTGGTGTCGGACAGGTCGAGGCGGAGCGCGAGCAAGGGAGCCGCCGCCATCCAGGCGACGGAAATGGCCAGTCCAATGTCGTAGAAGCTGCCGCTGAAGTAAGCCTTCTGAAGGATGGCATGGTTGGCGACATAAGAAGTGGAGGCGTAGAGCGCATAGGCGCCGAATAACTGTCCGTAAACGTGTCGCCAGCCACCGCGAGCGGTATAGGCGAGGACAGCGAGCGCGACCAGGAACGCGACGTTTTCGGTCATGTACGCGTTCTTTAGATTGGCGTCGTAAAACGCTTCATCGATCTGCACGGTCTGCCATGGGATGACGGTGTACACATAAACGAAGACCCACCAGATGAGCAGGAGGGTAAAGTCGAGCATGCGGATGCGTTCATCCCGCTCGCCTTCCCGGAGATGAGGGAGCACGGCGAGAGCGGCGATCATGGGTACCACGTGCAGGAACAGAACAATATCGCCCAGGTAGGGGTCAGGCACTTCCTGACGCTTGATCACCTCAAAGTAAATCCACGACATTCCCTGGTAAGTGAGCCAGAAAAGCATGCCCACGCTCATCAGGATCCAGAANNAGCAGCAGAGTGCCTTGGATGAGGTCGCTGGCAATGGTGAGGGTGTCGCCTCTTGGCATCAGAACAGACGCCGCCGTCTGGGCGAGCACCAGCACGATCAGTACCGCGACCCAGAGTTTTGTAGATACGGCCAAAGCAAACTACTCCGACCTCCATTCTAGGGTGTGCTGGAGGATTGACTGTGTTACTTCGGTACCCTTGCTGCGAAAGGTACAGGATAAGCGAGGAATTGTGGAAGGAATAAGAAGCAGATGGAGTTTGGCGGCGATTGCCTTTAGAATTAGGCGCTTAACGTTAGAAAGATTCGCTTGACGACGGGACTGCCTTGTACTGGATGATTCCTCGATACCGCGATCTATGGCGCTTCCGGGCGCCGCTCAGTGACGGCGAAATCCGCAGCACCGAGCGCTGGCTGGCGTCGGCGCGGGTGGCGCTGACGATTGCGGCAGAGTTTACCCTTTGGATGGAGCCGGTACGTGGGCTTGCGTATTCGCGCTGGCTGTACTGGCTTTTGACGGGATACCTGGTGAATGCGGTGGTGGTGATGTTGCTGGTGCGCTTCCGGCCCCAGTCCACCAAAGCTTTTCGTCTGGTGGTGCACGCGGTCGACATCCTCTGGCCGGTGCTGATTTCCTTGTTCGCGACGGCCCAGCGTGGGCCCTTCTTTCTCTTCTTCGTGTTCGTGATGGCGGCGGCCGCCTATCGCTGGGGGTTGTGGGAGACGGTAGGCACGGCGGCGGCAGCGGTGGCACTGCTGTGGACCGAAGCGTTGGTGGTGCGGGCGGGACTGGAACCGGCGGCGGACCGGTGGCTGCGGGTGGTGCATCTGCCGCGCCTCGGCGTGAGCGTGCGCGAACTGGATCCGCAACAGCTCTTCATGAGTTCGGTGTATCTGATTGTCCTCGGATTCTTGCTGGGCTATATGTCGGAGAACCAGAAGAAAGCGCGGGCCGAGCGCGTCGTAATCACGCGCGTTCTCAGTTCGACGCGGGTCGAGGCGGGACTGAGTGGAACCTTGCAGCAGATTCTTGGCGAGGTCATGAGCATCTACGGCGCGCGCCGGGTGCTGAGCGCCTCGCAGGAAAGGAACAGTTACCGGGTATTTCTGGCCGAAGTGAGTCGTGGTGCCGAGGACAGCGGAACGCTGCGCTGGCGCGAGGCTTTGCCGGAAAGCGAAAAGGTATATCTGTTCGAGTCGCCGGCGGACGCGATCTACGCGGCGCGGGGCGCGAACGGTTTTTCCACCGTGCTGCTCGGTCGCGACGGCGTGCGGCTGCGCGACGCCAGCACGGAATTTCTGGATGCCCTGGCGAGGGTGGAGAAGTTTGACGCGATGGTTTCGGTGGCCCTGCTGTTCGGAACCGAGTGGTCGGGACGGGTATTCCTGTTCGATTGCGAGATGATGGGGAACCCAGAAGAGGAGTTGCGGTTTCTGCAGGAATTTGCGGAGCAGGTGGGGCCCGCGATCTACAACGTGTACCTGGTGCGCCGGTTGCGGGAGCGGGCTGGCGCGCTGGAGCGTGGGCGGTTCGCGCGCGAACTTCACGACGGCGCGATTCAATCGCTCATCGGAGTGGAAATGCAGTTGGACGTGCTCCGGCGCCAGTCGGGAACGCAGGCACCGGTGGTGAACGCGGAGCTCGGGCGCATCCAGCAACTGCTGCGCGAAGAAGTTCTGAAGTTGCGCGAACTGATGCAGGCCATGAAGTCGTTCGACGTGAATGCCGACCGGCTCCTTGGTTTCATTTCCGATACGGTGGAGCGCTTCCGCCGGGAGACCGGAATCGCAGCCGAGTTTGTCAGCGAACTGGAGCGGGTGGATCTGCCGCAGAAGGCCTGCCGGGAACTGGCGCGCATTGTGCAGGAGAGTCTGGTGAACGTGCGCAAACACAGCCGAGCGCAGCATGTCCTGGTACGGCTGGCGCCCCGGGCGGGGTTTCTGCAATTGACGGTGGAGGACGATGGCAAGGGATTTTCGTTTTCTGGAAGGCTGTCGGATGCCGAACTGGAGACGAGAGGAATAGGGCCGGGGGTGATTCGGGAACGGGTGCGCCTGCTGGCGGGCGAACTCGCGATAGAATCGACCCCAGGACACGGAGCACGGCTGGAAGTACGGATTCCGCCAGCGAGGAAGGCCAAACATGGATAGGCCAACGATGGATCGAACAACGCCGGAAAAACGTCATCCCATACGCATTGTGATTGCCGACGATCACCCCATTTTCCGCGACGGACTGCGGCGCCTGCTGGAATCCGAAGGCGATATGAAAGTGGTGGGCGAAGCCTGCGACGGCAACGAGGCAGTGAAACTTGCGCGCGAGATCAAGCCCGACATTCTTCTCCTCGATCTGGCCATGCCGCACCACACCGGCCTCGAGGCGCTGCGCGACCTGAACACGGGCGGCGACGGAGCGGCGGCGGTGCGCATCATCCTGCTCACGGCGGCGGTGGAAAAGAAGCAGATGGTGGAGGCGTTGCAGTTGGGAGCCCGCGGTGTGGTGATGAAAGATTCTGCCACCCAACTGCTCCTCAAGAGCATTCACGCGGTGATGGCCGGCGAGTACTGGGTGGGGCGCGACAGCGTTTCGAATCTGGTGCAGTACCTGCGCAACCTCATGCAGAGCACGAGCGAGGAATCGAAACAGAAGAAATTCGGGCTGACGCCGCGGGAACTGGAGATTGTGGCGGCGGTGGTCGCGGGCTATGCCAACAAGGAAATCGCCCAGTACTTCAAGATCAGCGAGGATACGGTGAAGCATCACCTCAGCAATATCTTCGACAAACTGGGAGTTTCCACCCGTCTCGAACTGGCTTTGTTCGCGGTCAACCAGGGGCTCCCGTTGAAGACGATTGTGTAATCCGGCAAACCGCGGGCTAAACAGGGCGAAGACGTCCTTCGGTGGGAGAAAAAGACCGCTTTAAAGGCTGCGGAACCTCAGCCCCTAAAGGGGCGTCTGACTTCAAAGAGTTACGTCATCGCTAAAGCGATGACCTGATACGAAGCGGCCCTAAGCGAGTTTTTCGCATCTTGGCGCAGGCCCCGATATGAACCCCGGTGGCCGGCGGGGAATCTCTATCTGGAGGATGGGGGATGGCACGATAGTGCCATTCCCGGCACTGGCGTGCTATTGGGTGGAAGGGGTGGGGAGGAGTATTTTACAATTATTACAATTATTAAGACGGCGACTTAGGGTTCCGCGCAAGGCGTGAAGTGTGGATGAGTCGTCGACTGGGGGACGAACAGTGATGCAAGCAATCCGTCGACTGTGGACTGAGGAGAGCGGCCAAGACGTTGCCGAATACGCGGTGATGCTCGCGGTAATCCTGGTGATCGTGATTGGCACCGTGCGCCTGATCGGTACCAACGCCAACAACGTATTTTCGCAAGTTGGAAGCCAGATGCAGAACTAGCCGCACCCACTGCCCCGCTGCTGACCGGCGAGGGGCATCCCCTGTTTTTTCTGCTGGTTTCTGCTAACAGCCAAAAGCCAAAAGCGATCCTACTGCCCCGATGGAGCCGGAGCGGCTGCCGTTTTCTCCGGGGCCGGAGCCGTTTTTCCTGGAGCGGTGCTGCCCAGCCGCGTGAGGAATGGGAAGAAGGGCGTGACCTCAAACGGCATCTTCTCGGCGGCGGAGGTGATCGCCACCGGCTTGGTCTTGATCAATTCCAATTGATCGTCCCACGGTTCGACTTTGATCCGGCCACCCAGCGGAAGCGCCGCCACCTGGTCCGCCTTTTTTGGGTCGAATTGCGGCGAAGCCGTCATCAACGACGACATCTTGGTGGCATCGCCATTGAGCAGGCTGTCGCCCAGGTGCGCCCGGATCAGGTTCTTGAGCGCCGGAGCGCGCGCTTGCACCGCTTTGAGGAACAAGCCGGCGTTGCCGAGCTTGTCCTTGTAAGGCGAGTTGTTGAGCAGTTCGATGGCTTTCTTGTCGGCGGCTTCTTCTTCGCCGCGATCGCGAGCGAAATCCATGCGCTCGAAGGTGCGCTCATCGGGAAAGAACATGCGGTCGTTGAAGGCGAGCTTGGTGTTGAGGTGATGGCCGAGCACGATGTGCGCCAGTTCGTGGGTCAGAATCATGGCCAAGGCTGCTTCGTCGGGCAGCACGTCAATCATGCCGCGGCTCACGACGATGGTATGGCCAATCGTGAACGACTCGAGCGGCGTGGTCATCAGTACGCGGCACCTGATCTCGGGTTGAATGTCAAGGTTGTTGGTGACCATCATGTTGTTGACGACGGTCTGCAGCACCTTGTCGATTTCGCCTTCCGGCGCGATCAGGCCGATCTGCTGCAGCCGATCAATCACGTTAATTTCCGCCTGACGCTCCCACGCCCGCTGCGCTTCGATGGGCGTAGCATCCTGGGCTTTCTGACTCTGGTCCTGGACCGACTGCGGCGCATCGACGGTGATCTCGGTAAACTCCGAGTTGCGGCGGAGGTCCTTCAAGTTGTAGCCCCACAGCCGCGTCTGCGCCTTGTAATGCAGCGTCTGACCGATACGATATTTCAGATCCGACTCCTCGGAATAAATCAGCGAAGGCAGCCAAACGCCGGGGCGCAGGTTCTGCCGCCAACTGTCAAAGTGCAGGTAATAACTGGCTCGCGGATGAGGATAGTAGGTGCCATTGAAGCGCACGATGTTGTAGTCCTGGTCTTCGATCCAGATGCGGCCGAGGAACCGGCCCTTGCCGGCGTCTTTCTTGGGGGCGACGTCCAGGACGATGCAGCGCAATTCGCCGAGGAACTCGCGGCGAACGAAAGTGAAGTCGTAGTACTTGCGCTGAAAATCCTGATCGAGAACCGTCATCTGGGCAAAGCCCAGGGGCAGGAACTTCATGGAATAAACGCTGCTCAGTTTGCTGAGCATGCGTTTGCCCAGGCCGGCCGTGGTGGGCGAGATGAAAGCGCGGTCATCGGTACCCTCGCTCATGTCCAATCGGCCCAGGAAGTACACGTCGCTCACAGGGACAGGAGCGCCCAGGTCTTTGTCTTCCTTGAGATTCTGGAGATAGGTTTCCACCAGGGGATGAAGTTGCTTCATCTGCGCCATGAAGAAATGCTCGCGCTCAATGGCTCGATCGACAACCTGGTCGAAGCTGGCGGCGGTACTCGCCGGTTGAGCGGCGTCGCGAGTCTGAAGTTGGGGTTCCTGCGGAACTTGCCCGGGCGAAGTCTGGGCGGGTGAAGTCTGGGAGAACACGGACGCAGCGCAGCCGGCCAGGAAGAGCGCAAGCAGTGCGAGTGGGGAGGACAACACTTTTGCTGGTTTCATTTTATCTTTAGATGCGACCTGGCATCCTCGTGCCTAGGATACTAGAATTCGTCTCATAAATGGTTGTGAGAAGGGTACGGCTTCAGCCGTGCCGCTACCAGCCATTAAAAGTAGGGCTTTAGCCTCTGAGGGCCTCGCCGCCTGCTCTGAAAACGATTTATGAGATTCGTTCTACTATCTATGACGCAAGTTGAAACCCGACGTGTATCACCGCCTCGGAATCGGCGGGCCGGCCGTCTCTCAGGGCGGGTTTGAACTGAATTTGTTCCGCGGCGCGAACCGCGGATTCATCCAGCCCATGACCGAGACCGTGCATCACTTTCACGATCCGTATCTGCCCGCTTGCGGAAAAGACCACATCGAGCAGAACCTCACCCTCAATCTTAAGCCGTCGCCCCTCCTCCGTGTAAACCGGACGGGGCTTGAATGTGATCTCAGCCGGCAAGGATTTGACAACCGGTTCGGCGGACTTAGCTTTGGGCTGCACATTGGCAGCGACGAGACCCGCGTCTCCAAAGCCGCTCGGGCGAACCGCGCCTCGCGAGCCGGAAACCGGGCCGGAACTGTTGCCGGTAGCCACGCCGTTGCCAAACCCGGTGCTCGCGATCACTCCGCGGACGCCGTGCGATCCGCCGGTGCCATTGCCATAGCCTGGGCCGGAGGGCATGTCATACGAGCCTGCCCGCGCAATCGTGACTGCACGGCTGTGATTCTGGGATGAGGGTACGCCGTTGGGATCGCCGAACCCNNTTGCTGGACGCCAGCGTCACCTTGGGCGCTTGCTCGTCGGGCAGGGGCGTTTTCTTCCGTACCAATTCGGACGGAACGCGCAGAGCTTCGGGCCGCGGCGTTACCGGCTCCGTTATCTTTGGCTCTGGAACACGAAAATGCCTGACCGGCGCCGGAGCCTGTGGAACCGGGGGCGGGATGCTGACCAAGCCGACGAAGCGGTAGTCACGCGTCGGCAACTCCAGAACTTCGGGGTGTGCGATAGCGGATATCACGAAGAATGCCATCACCACCGACTGCATGCCATAACCGAGAACGAACCTCCCCCAACGCGTGCGAGGCTCGGGAAGAAGGCCTAGGGTCAACTCAGAAGCCTGGGAATCCATACGGTACCTCATGTTGCGAGCTGCTTAGCGCTTGCCAAAAGAAGTGTCCAATCCCCCGAACCGGCACTCCTCAAAGACCGCGGGATGTGATCCGAAGAACGACACTTTCGACTTGTGAAGTGCACGCCGAAGGCCATTTTCGATATCCGCACTCCACAACTAAGATGCTGCTAAGCCGTCACTTACATAGGGAATAGTTAATCCTACCAGACCGAAAGAGGGCACCTGCAAGATTTTTCCTATTTCGGGAAGGGAAAATTTTGGGAAAAGGGGAAGATTTTGCCCTAAGGACCGGCCTCACCAATAATCACGTAGGGACAGCCGCCCTCGGCTGTCCAGCCGAGCGGAGCTCGGCAGCGCTGAGCGCTGAGAACTGAGCGCTCAGCGCTGAGCGCTGAGAACTGAGAACTGAGAACTGAGAACTGAGAACTGAACCCTACTCGTCGTCGGCGTCGTCAATCTTGATGCGAAGCGATTTAAGAAATTTCAAATCCTGATCGCTGATCTTGAGTTCGGAATTCGTGCTGAGGGTGGAAACCAGGGAGGTCTTGTCGCTGGCGCGTTCGCCCTGTTTGCTGACGCCGATGGTGGCTTCGAGGACGAGGAAAATATCGTAGCCCCCTTCCTTAATGCGGGAAACAACCTCGGCGATCTGCTCGGAATCGGACAGCGACCCGTTGATCGCTTCTCCCAGTTCTTTCATGAGCTGCTTCAGTTGCTGATCCACGAGTCCCCCTCGAAACGGACGCCGCTGACGGGAAACATGACCGTCACTGGAATGCCACTAATCGCCATTGTACCCTCGCCCGCTGCTAAAATCGACTGATGGCGACCGGCTATGGCGAGCGACGGATTCATGGTCTGGCGATCGGCCAATTAGCTGGAAAAATCAGGCTGGTTTTCCGTGCGGCTGTCGAATTGCTCGAGCGCAGCCGGATGGGCAGCGCGGTGCTGGCCGCGATCCGCGCGACCACGCACTCGTTTGGGCGAGTTCTGCACCAACTCTGGCTGGAAGTTACCGGATTCATGTTCCTGGCAATCGCCGCGATGGGAGCCATGGCTGGCGTACGCGAGTACGGCAAGTACCAGTCTGGCCACGCGGCGGGCCCGGGCCGGCTGGCACTTGCGGTATGCTTCACGGTTTCATTCGCCTGGTTTGGTGTGAGTTCGTTCTGGCGTGTAAAGAGAAAAGCTAAGAGTGAAAACGGTCTGTAGAGACGGGGCTTGCCCCGTCTCCGCTGCTGGAGACGCGGCAAGCCGCGTCTCTACGGCAAGAAGAAGGGCAGAAGCACATGACGGATGTTAAGACTGCCGATTCCGAAAGAAAGCCTGCCGCCTCCGTCCCGACCGAAGAGACGTCTTCGCACATCCCCGTACGCCCCCTCTACACGCCCGCCGATCTCGCGGCCTGGGACTACGACCGCGATGTCGGCTATCCCGGGGACTTCCCCTACACGCGCGGCGTGCAGGCCACCATGTACCGCGGCCGACTCTGGACCATGCGCCAGTACGCGGGCATGGGCGATGCCGAGGAGTCGAACAAACGCTACAAGTATTTGCTCGCCAACGGCACCACCGGGCTATCGGTGGCCTTTGATCTGCCCACGCAGATTGGGCTCGATTCCGACAACCAGCTGGCGGTGGGAGAAGTCGGCAAAGTGGGCGTGGCGATTGATTCCGTCGAAGACATGCAGCGCCTGTTCGAGGGCATCGACCTGACCGCGATTTCAACCTCGATGACCATCAATGCCACAGCGTCGATTCTGCTGGCGTTGTACGTGGCCGTGGCAAGGCGGCAGGGAAGAGACATACGCAAGCTCTCCGGCACCGTGCAGAACGATGTGCTGAAGGAGTACATCGCGCGCGGCACCTATATTTATCCGCCCCAGCAGGCCATGCGCATCATCACCGACCTCTTTGCCTGGACCAACGAAAATGTGCCGGAGTGGAACACGATTTCGATCTCCGGCTATCACATGCGCGAGGCGGGATCGACGGCGGTGCAGGAAGTCGCCTTCACACTGGGCAACGGCATCGCCTACGTGGAAGCGGCGATAAGGGCGGGCCTCGATGTCGACAAGTTCGCGCCGCGGCTTTCGTTCTTCTTCAATGCCCACAGCAATTTTCTGGAGGAGGTCGCGAAGTTCCGCGCCGCGCGCCGCATGTGGGCGAAGATCATGCGCGACAAGTTCAAGGCGAAGAACCCAAAATCGTGGATGCTGCGCTTCCACACCCAGACCGCCGGTTCCACGCTGACCGCGCAACAACCGGAATACAACATTGTGCGCACGGCGATCCAGGCCATGGCGGCCGTGCTCGGCGGAACCCAGTCTCTGCACACCAATTCCTATGATGAAGCGCTGGCCTTGCCCACGGAGGCGTCGGCGCGCATCGCGCTGCGCACCCAGCAGGTGATCGCATTTGAGTCGGGTGCGCCGCAGACGGTCGATCCGCTGGCCGGTTCGTATTACGTCGAGTCGCTGACCAGCGAAATCGAAAAACGAGCCGCCGATTACCTGGAAAAGATCGAAGCCATGGGCGGCATGCTCAAAGCCATCGAACGCGGATATGTGCAGCAGGAGATCCAAAACGCAGCCTACGAATATCAACAGGCGGTCGATCGCCAGGAGGCGGTGGTGGTCGGCGTGAACCGTTTCCAGCTAGAAGAAGAAAAGGCGGTGCCGATCCAGCGCATCGACCCGGCGCTGGAGCCAAAACAAGTGGAGCGCCTGCGAGCGCTGCGCGCAAAGCGCAATGCCGGGACCTGGCAAGCCGCGATCCAAGCGGTCGAAGACACGGCCCGCTCGGGAGAAAATCTAATGCCACGCATCCTGGCCGCCGTAGAGGCAAATGCCACGGTAGGCGAAATTTCAGACGCGATGCGCAAGGTGTACGGGGAGTACAAGGAAGCGGTGGTGATCTAAGAATGTTCAGAGGTCCAAGTCTGAGAAAGGTCAAGCGGTTCGGATGTGGCGCAGTTGGAGTCCTTGCTATTGTGACTGGCCTGCTCCATTCCGGGCACGCCGTTTCCTATTCATACAGAAACTGGTTTGGAGTGGTTTGGAGGGTTAGCTTTCGGACCCATCGTCGCGGTTCTTGGAATTTTGGCTCTCTTAGCCGCCATCTTCAATTGGCGCAGTATTTGGGACTCACTGCCGGCAGATCAGGCTCGACGAAAAGGCTAGATCCCGTAGTGCGGAGGCGCTGTCTCAGTTAGCCGTCTTGTATTCGCAGGCCTCACGACAGGCTTCGCAGTACATGAGCCCGTCGGTGCAAAGGCGCACGTCGAGCTGCGACTGGCAGTACACGCAGAATTTGTCGCACGAGCAACTTTCTTCCGGATGCTCGCATTGGGCGCAAACGATGCGGCTTACACCTGGTCTAGAGGACATGGTTGAAGTTTAGTTCCACCCAGGCAGGGAAGGAACGTAACGGAAGTCACCGAAAAGCAGGTCTTAGGTGTCAGGNNACCTGAAATTTGCGTCCTTCCCGTCCGGGTGTTAACGTATTCAGTTCCAGATTCCGGCAGGCCAGCCACTGTCTGAACGATTCTCTGACCGAGGTTCTTCGTGTCGGTTGCTGAAGCCACTCCGCCCGTCGCCCCAAAGAACGTTCGCAAGACTGCCTTGAACGCCGTCCATCGCCAGATGGGCGCGAAGATGGTGGAGTTTAACGGCTGGGACATGCCCGTCGAATACCCAGCGTCGATCGGCTGCGGCATTGTCGCCGAGCACATGGCGGTGCGCAAGGGTGTCGGAATTTTTGACGTCAGCCACATGGGCGACATCCGCCTGGCCGGAAGGGAAGCGCTCGCCGCCGTGCAGCATATCGCGATGAATGACGCGTCACGGCTCGCGGTCGGTCAGGCGCAATATTCGGCGTTGCTCTATCCCCAGGGAACCTTCGTGGATGACGTGATCGTGCACCGTCTGGCCGAGGACGAATACCTGCTCGTAATCAATGCCGGCACGCGCGAAAAGGATTTCAACTGGGTGCACGACAATACCCGCCAGTTCGACTGCGCGGTCGAGCATCTATCCGATGACTTCACCCAGATTGCGATCCAGGGTCCGAAGGGCGTCGACGTGCTTCAGAAGTTGACCGATGCCGACCTCAGTGCAGTGAAGTTCTACTGGCTGACGCGCGGCACAGTGTGTGGCCTGAAGAATATCTTGATGGGCCGCACCGGTTACACAGCCGAAGACGGATTCGAAATCTACATTCCACCGGACGAGAAGACCAGCGCGCGGGTGTGGTACGAGATTCTGGCGGCGGGAAAAGAGTTTGGTGTAGTCCCCTGCGGCCTGGGTGCGCGCAATACGCTGCGGCTCGAAGGCAAGCTCCCACTCTACGGACACGAAATTTCGGACACGATCAATGTGTGGGAAGCGGGAGTGGATCGTTTCTGCAAGATGGAGAAGCCGGAGTTTATTGGACGCGCCGCACTCGAGAAAGCAAAAGCCGAAGGCGTAAAGAAAACGCTGGTCGGACTCGAGATGGTCGAGCGCGGCATCGCCCGCGACGGATACAAGATTCTGGACGAGGCCCGGCGCGAGATTGGCTATGTAACCAGCGGTTCACCGGCGCCGTTCCTGAAGAAGAATATTGCCCTGGCCTACGTCCCGCCTGCGCAGGCCGCGGTGGGAACGACGGTGACTGTAGAAATCCGCGGGCAGGGCGTGAGAGCACAAGTGATACCGACGCCGTTTTATAAGCGTCCCAAGAAGCCGTAGCGCCGCCGTCTCGGCGGCTGTCCGGCAGGCGTCCTTGCCTGCCGCGCCGAGGGCGAGACGCCCTCGGGACAGCCGGCAGGATGCCGGCGCTACAAGTTAGAAGTTAGGATCTAAAAGCCAGAAGCCAGGAGCGAGAAGCCGATGTCCTACCCATCCGACCGCAAATATACAAAAGAACATGAATGGATCACTGCCGACGGCACCGTCGGCATCACGCACCACGCCCAGGACTCGCTCGGCGATATCGTGTTCGTCGAACTGCCCAAGGTGGGGGCGGAACTCACCATGGGGAAGACCTTCGGCACGATCGAGTCGGTGAAGGCCGTCTCCGATTTGTACGCTCCCGCTTCCGGGACGGTAACGGCCGTGAATGAAGCTCTGGCCACGGCCCCGGAGCAAGTGAACAAAGACGCGCATGCCGCCTGGATGGTCAAGATCAAGATGAAAGATCCGGCGGAGATGAACGCGCTGCTCTCGGCCGTGGACTACGAAAAGTTTGTCAGCGAAGAGGCGGGCCATTAAAAGCATTGCAGAAGTCAGAAGTCAGATTGCAGAAGTGAACCCCTTGGCTCCCACGAATATCACTGGAAGCGCAGGGTTTTACTTCTGCAATCTGACTTCTGACTTCTGCAATCGTAATCAAAGGTTCTTATGAGATATCTGCCTAAATCTCCCGCGGATCGCGTCGCCATGTTGCAGGCGATCGGCATCCGCTCCGTGAACGAACTTTTTTCGCCGATTCCAGCCGGGTTTCGTCTAACGCGCGATCTCGACATCCCCCGTCAAATGGCCGAGTCGGAAATTGTCGACTGGTTCAAGCAACGGGCCAAAGAAAACGGCGAAGGCTACGCCAGTTTTCTCGGAGCCGGAGCTTACTTCCATTACCGCCCCGTGGTCATTGATGCGCTGGTGCAGCGCGGTGAATTCCTCACCTCCTACACCCCGTACCAGGCGGAGTTTGCGCAGGGAACGCTGCAAGCCATCTTCGAGTTCCAGACCATGATCGCGGAACTCACCGGCATGGACCTGGCGAATGCCTCGATGTACGACGGCTCGACGGGCGCGGCCGAGGCCGTGATGATGGCGTGCCGCATCACCGGAAGGCATTCGGCGGTCGTCGCGCGCAGCCTGCATCCCGAGTATCGTGAAGTGCTCAACACCTACGCGACGCACCAGGCCATTCTGTTGAAAACGGTCTCGTTCACCGAGTCGGGACAAATCAATCTGAAAGAACTCGAGCAGGCAGTGGGCGACGATACGGCGTGCGTCCTGATCCAGTCGCCGAATTTCTTCGGCACGATTGAAGACGTCGAAGCCATCGCCGAGATCGCGCACCGACGCGGAGCCCTGCTGATCGTCTCGATCGCCGAAGCAGCGTCGCTGGGCATTGTGGAACCGCCGCGCACCGCCGACATCGTGGCCATGGAAGCGCAGTCGTTCGGAGTCCCGCTCGGTTTCGGTGGTCCCTACTGCGGCGTGCTGGCCACGAAAGAAAAATTCGTCCGGCAAATGCCGGGCCGCCTCGCCGGTCAGACGGTCGACAAGAACGGCAAGCGCGGCTTCGTGCTGACGCTCGCCACGCGCGAGCAGCACATCCGCCGCGAGAAAGCGACCTCGAATATCTGCACCAACCAGGCGCTGGTCGCGCTGATGGTGAACATCTTTATGACGGTGTACGGCAAGATCGGCCTGCGGGAACTGGCGAAGCAGAACCTGGCGAAGGCGGTGTATGCAGCTGGCCAGTTCGGAAAGCATGCCAAAGTGCTCTTTGCGGGAGCGCCACGATTCAACGAGTTCGTGGTGCAAACCAGCGAAGATCCTTACGCCGTCAACTTGCGGCTGCTCGGACACAAGATCGTCGGCGGCCTGCCGTTGAAGAAGTTCTACCCCGAACTGAAGAATGCGGCGCTGTGGTGCTGCACGGAATTGACCACGCGGTCCATGATTGACACGGCGGTGGGCCTGGTCGCCGAGAGCGAGCGCTCAGATCCAAGTATGAAAGAAACAGGGGAACACGAGGTGGTGAGATGAAGACGAAACCCATGACTCGCAAAGCGACCCGTCACATCAGCCAGAACGAAGGATTGATCTTCGAAAAGTCATCTCCCGGCAAGGCGGCCTGGAGATTGCCGCCGCTCGATGTCCCGGAAGTGGATACGGCCAAGCTGCTGGGCAAGCAGGAGCGCAAGGATCTTGGCGATATGCCGGAAGTGAGCGAGATTGAAATCATCCGCCACTTCACGCGCCTCTCGACCTGGAATTACGCCATCGATCTCGGAATGTATCCGCTCGGCTCTTGCACCATGAAGTACAACCCGCGAGTGAATGAGTTTGTTGCGCGGATCGAAGGTCTCGCCAACGGGCATCCGTATCAGCCGGAGAAAATTTCGCAGGGCGCAATGCGCATCATGAAGACGCTAAGCGATTGCCTGCTCGAAATCACCGGCATGGACGCGATCACCTTGCAACCAGCCGCAGGCGCGCACGGCGAGCTCACCGGAATGCTGCTGGTGCGCGCGTATCACCAGTCCAAAGGCAACGCGCGCAAGAAGATTCTGATTCCCGACTCGGCGCACGGAACGAATCCAGCGACCGCAGCCACGGTGGGCTACGCCGTCGAAAATTTGAAATCGAACGACCGCGGCATGGTGGACGTGGCGGCGCTGGCGGCGCAGATGAATGAAGACGTCGCCGCGCTNNGGCGCCAACATGAACGCGCTGGTCGCGAAGACGCGGCCCGGGGATTTCGGTGTTGATGTCATGCACATGAACTTGCACAAAACGTTTTCGACGCCGCATGGCGGAGGCGGTCCAGGGTCGGGTCCGGTGGCGGTGAAGAAGATTCTCGAGCCCTTCCTGCCGACGCCGGTCATCATCACCAAGCCGGATGGCGCGCTGGGCTTCGAATATAACCGTCCGCAGTCGGTGGGCCGCGTGCGCGCGTTCTATGGGAATTTCGGCATGTTCATTCGCGCGCTCGCCTACATCTTTGCCAACGGACCCGACGGTCTGCGCCAGACCACGGAAGACGCCGTGCTCAACGCGAACTACATCCGCAAGGGCCTCGAAGGCGTTTACGATCTGCCCTACTCGACGCCGTCCATGCACGAAGTGGTCTTCAGCGACAAGATCCAGGCGAAGAAGGGCGTGAAGACCGTCGACCTGGCCAAACGCCTGATCGATTACGGATTCCATCCCTACACCATGGCGTTCCCGCTGATTGTTCACGGCGCGCTGATGATCGAACCGACCGAGAGCGAGCCGAAAGAAGAACTGGATCTGTTCATCGAGGCAATGAAGTCGATCGCGGAAGAGGTGGAAGAAGATCCCCAGTTCGTCCTCGACGCCCCGCACAACGCACGCATTTCTCGTCTGGACGATACCTTGGCGGCGCGCAAGCCGGTGCTGCGCTGGAGGCCGGAGACCGCGTAGGGACAGCCGCCCTCGGCTGTCCAGCCGAGCGCAGCTCGGCCGTTGCCTGTAGTTTCAGCATGCCGGGCTCGCTATAGCCCCTGAGGTGCGACTCTGCGTGTGTCTTGCTAAAATCGCCTGTGTCCATCCCTATGCCCAACGATCCGGCCAGCTTCGCAACCACCCGCCAACTGGCCGAACACCATTACTACGCCGCGCTCGACTTGGTTCTCGAAGGCCACCACGGGCAGGCGGTCGAAGAGTATCGGCAGGCGGTGGCGGCCGATCCCATGTTCACCGATGCGCTGCATGGACTGAGCCGGGCGCTGCAGGACCTCAACCGCTTCGACGAAGCCATCGAAGTCGCCAAGCAAATTTCCGAAATCGATCCCGACGACATTCTGGCGCACACCAGCCTCTCGATCCTCTATCAGAAAAAGGGAATGGTTCCCGAGGCCGAGGCGGAAGGCAACAAGGCGCGCGTGCTGGGGTGGAAGCAGCAGTTGAAGAAGGGGAGCGGATAGTGAGCGGTGGTCAGTTGTCAGAAAACATCGCCGCGATATCGTGAAATACCTCATCGTCTACGAGAAATCAAACACAGGGTGGGGCGCATATGCTCCCGACTTGCCTGGTCTTGGCGCTGCGGGCAAAACGCTGGATGAAGTGAAGGAACTCATCCGCGAGGCGGTTGAGTTTCACTTGGAAGGCATGCGCGCCCACGGCGATCCCATCCCTGCGCCCAGGTCATAGAAGAAGTCTTACCCCAGATGCTTCTTCAGAAACTCCAGCGAGCGCTCCCGCGCCAGCTTCGCCGCTTCCGCGTTGTAGCTCGCGCGATCGTTGCAATTGAAGCCGTGGCCCGCGTCGTACCAAAAGACCGGCACCTCGGGATTTGCCGCCTGCACCGCGTCGATGCTCTGCTTCGGAATATGCTGATCCAGTTTTCCGAAGTGCAGCATAATTGGCGACTTCGGATGCTCGTCGGCAAACTTCGCGATCTGTCCGCCGTAGTAGCCCACCGCTGCGTCGACGCCCGGGCGCGCGGCCGCCAGCCAGGCAATCGTGCCGCCGAAGCAGTAGCCTATCACCCCGACTTTCTTTCCCGCCTGCCTGCGTGCGTACTCGATCGCGGCGGCTGTGTCCTTCAGCGCATGGTCCAGATTCAGCCCGGGAATCAGCGACATCGCCTTCTGCATATCCGCGCCTTCGTAGCCAAGTTCGAGGCCACGCTCGTAGCGGTCGAACAGCGCTGGCGCAATCGCCAGAAAGCCGTCCTTCGCGTAGCCATCCGCCACCGAGCGGATATGCGGGTTCACTCCAAAGATCTCCTGCACCACCACCAGGCCGGCAATCGGCTCTCCTTCCGGATGCGCGACATAGGCATCCAGTTCATGACCGTCGCTGGCCTGCAACTTCACGTGTTCACTCATCGCATCTCCTCAAAATTTGTCATGCTGAGTTCATGGTTTGGATGCGCACGCTCTGACCAAAGCTTCAGCGAGTTGAGAGTCGGAACAAGTCTTAGATAAAGTATCTGCTTATCGCAGGGGTGAACCGCTGCGCCACCCAAAATCAAGTGCAACACCGACTTTTTTCGCGGCCTGTGCAGCCGCTGCCGAGCTGCGCTCGGCTTGGACGGGCGAGGCGCCCGTCCCCACACGAGGCCTCCGCGAGTTAAAATTAAGCTATGCGTGAAGTCGTCCTGGTTTCTTCCGTCCGCACTCCGGTGGGCCGCGCGTATAAGGGTACGCTGCGGGCTACGCGTCCCGATGAACTGGCTGCCGTTGCGATCAAGGGTGCGCTCGCCCGCGTGCCTCAACTTGATCCCAAGGAAATTGAAGACGTCATCCTGGGCTGCGCCATGCCTGAGGCGGAGCAGGGGATGAACGTGGCCCGCATCGCGTCGCTGCGCGCGGGGCTGCCGGTCGAGGTCTCGGCGGTGACCATCAATCGCTTCTGCTCGTCCGGCTTGCAGGCGATTGCCATGGCGGCCGAGCGCATCATGGCGGGTGGCGCCGAGGTGATGGTGGCGGGCGGCACCGAATCGATGTCGATGATCCCGATGGGCGGCAACAAAATTTCGCCGAACCCGTGGCTGGTGGATCATTATCCGGACGCCTATCTTTCGATGGGCTTGACGGCGGAGCGGGTGGCGTCGCGCTTTGGCATCACGCGCGAACAGTGCGACCAGTTTTCCCTGCGCAGCCATCAGAAGGCGCTGGCCGCGATTGCGGCGGGCAAGTTCGAGGAAGAAATCGTCGCTGTGCCGGTGAGCTTTACCACTCCGAATGGATCGAAACCAAAGAAGCAGGAAATTTCTTCCAAGGTGGACGAGGGTCCGCGCGCCGATACTTCACTCGAAGCTCTGGGCGCGCTCAAGGCCGCGTTTCACGTGAAGGGCGTGACCACGGCAGGGAATTCTTCGCAGATGTCGGATGGCGCCGCGGCGGCCGTGGTGATGTCGGCCGAGCGGGCGAAGGCTCTGGGCATCGCTCCGCTGGCGCGCTACGTTGCATTCGCGACCGCCGGATGCAAGCCGGAAGAGATGGGCCTCGGGCCGGTGTTTGCCATCCCCAAGGCGCTGAAGCTGGCGGGATTGAAGCTCTCGGACATCGACGTGATCGAATTGAACGAGGCGTTTGCGACGCAGTCGCTGGCGGTGATCCAGGAAGCCGGACTCGATCTCGAGCGCGTGAATCCGAACGGCGGAGCGATTGCTTTGGGGCATCCTTTGGGATGCACGGGCGCAAAGCTGACGGCCAGCGTCATTCGCGAACTGAAGCGTCGCCACGGACGCTATGGCATGGTAACGATGTGCGTCGGTGGAGGGATGGGTGCGGCGGGCGTTTTCGAAAATCTAAATTGACCGCGAGGCTCCTGTCCAGATTGACTGCCGCCAGGTTAATACACTCCCCGGGCATTGAGAAAACTCCTGTAGGCCTTGTCGCTTACCAGGATGTGCTCTTTCAACCAGGTCTGCAGGAACAGCATGAGTGACACCGGAACTCCCGCCTTGCCGGCGTAGTAGTCTTCCAGAAACTTCGCGACCAACCGTGTGAACCTGTCGTGCTCGGCACAGTGGGTGAGGAGTGTGGGGAATTTGTGTTCGGTCATCAGTGCTTCTTCAGCGGGGAAGTGTGTGTGCGCATACTCGACCAGTCGCTGCAGAATCGAGTGGGTGACGGCTGCGCCTTCACCGGTAGCGAGTGCCTGGTTGAGTTCGTGGACGATCGCCAAGAAACCTTGGTGCTGACGATCGAGTTCAGCAATGTTTACGCTATACCGATCTGACCAGCGGAAAGCTGAAGTCTCAACCGTCATGTGGTTCCATCCTGTACCGGGATATCGGCCGTTGACGCGATGTTCATGACACCCAAGAGAACCGCGAGCCTTACGCTGCAACTGTCTGGCCGTGTCGTGCTCGAACGGGCCCTTCGTGCAACCCAGTAGACGCCTGCCCGGACTTCTCATAGACTTCTAATTGTTACTTCTGACCTTCTCGGCCTAACTTGCCGGTTTCTACTCAAAAGGGGCTTGAAATGGCGACGACCGCAATTCCCAAGACCAAGATATCCGGCGGCAGCTTCCTGCTGGAAGAGCGGCAGACTGCCGACGTCTTCACCCCGGAAGATTTTTCCGAGCAGCAACAGATGATCGGGCAGACCACCGAAGAGTTTGCCAACAACGAGATTCTGCCCCAGGCCGATAAAATCGAGCACAAGGATTTCTCGATTTCGCGCGATCTGCTGAAAAAGGCCGGCGACCTAGGCCTCAGCGGAGTCGAAATTCCCGAAGCCTACGGCGGCCTCGAAATGGACAAAGTCACCGCCGCCATCATCGCCGACCACATCGCCAAGTACGCCGGGTTTGCCACCACCTGGGGCGCGCACAGCGGCATCGGCCTGTTGCCTATCGTTTATTTCGGCACCGAAGAGCAGAAGAAGAAGTACCTGCCGCGCCTCGCCACGGGAGAAATTGTGGGCGCGTACGCCTTGTCGGAAGCGAGTTCCGGCTCCGATGCCCTCAATTGCCGCGCCCGCGCCGTGCTTTCGCCGGACGGCAAGCACTACATCCTTAACGGCGAGAAGATGTGGATTACCAACGCGGGCTTTGCCGACCTGTTCACGGTGTTCGCAAAAGTTGACGGCGCAAAGTTTTCCGCGTTCCTGGTCGAAAGAACTTTTCCGGGATTTTCCGTCGGCGCGGAAGAGCACAAAATGGGCATCCGCGGATCTTCCACCTGTCCTCTCATCCTGAACGATTGCAAGGTGCCGGTCGAAAATCTGCTCGGCGAAGTTGGCAAGGGGCACATCATCGCCTTCAACATTCTGAACATCGGACGTTTCAAACTTTGCGCCATGTGCGTGGGCGGGGCGCGGGTTTCGATCGAACATGCCGTGGCCTACGCCAAGCAGCGCAAGGCATTCGGCAAGACGATCGGCGAATTTGGCCTGATACGGGAAAAGATCGCGAACATGGCGACCCTGATCTATGTCGGCGAGTCGCTCGTCTATCGCACCGTCGGGATGATGGACGCGCTGCTCTCGGAAATCGATTCCGCCAGCCCCGACGCGGCCGCCGTAGCGAAAGAACGGCGCAAGGCGATCGAGGAATACGCGGTCGAGTGCTCGATCCTCAAAGTCTGGGGCTCGGAGATGATCGATTACGTCGTCGACGAATCGCTCCAGATCCATGGCGGGTACGGCTTCGTGGAAGAGTATCCGGCGGAGGGCGCCTACCGCGACGCTCGTATCAATCGTATTTTCGAAGGCACCAACGAAATCAACCGGCTGATCATCACCGGATTCCTGTTGAAGCGGGCCATGAGCGGCCAGTTGCCGCTGATGCCGGCGATCAAGAAGTTGATGGACGAAGTGCTGAGCGGGCCGTCCGTCGGCGAAGAGATCGAAGGTCCGCTGGCCGAAGAACGCAAACTGGTCGCGCAGGCAAAGAAGCTAGGCCTATTTATCGCCGGATCGGCCACGCAGAAATATATGCAAGCCATCCAGGAGCAGCAAGAAGTAATGGGTGCGATTGCCGATATGACGATCGAAATCTATGCTATGGAATCGGCCGTGCTTCGCGCGCAGAAGATGGTCGAGCAAAAAGGAGAAGCGTCGGCTGCCCTGGCGGTTGCGATGGCGCGAGTGTATCTAACGCAGGGGTTCGAAAAAGTCGAGTCGGCGGCCAAGAAAGTCATAGCCGACGTAGCCGAAGGCGACATGCTGCGGACGCAGTTGGCGATTGTGCGGCGCTTGTCCAAGCACGAACCGTTCAACACGATTGCGTTGTGCCAGCACATTGCGCAGAAGACGATCGAGGCAGGGAAGTACACGCTGGCGTAGACAATTACGCGGCGCGGCGATATGGTCTCTCGCATAGTCAGGCGCGCGTGATAACTTTATGCAGAGGGAGTCGAAGGGACATGCCAATCGGCACATTCACCGCGGTCCTGCACAAAGAAGGCGACCTGTACGTAGCCGACTGCCCGGAAGTTGGCACAGTCAGCCAGGGGAAGACTGTCGAAGAAGCCATCGCCAACCTCAAGGAAGCGACCGAACTCTACATGGAGGAGTTCCCCCCCGACGGCTCCAGTCGGCCGCTGGTCACCATCTTCGAGGCGCGCTATGCCTAGACTGCCCCGGGCATCAGGGGCAGAAGTGATCCGCGCTCTAGAACGGCTGGGTTTCACTCAGGTTCGACAACGCGGGAGTCACGCTGTGCTTAAGCGCGTTGGACCAGACAGAGTCACCGGTTGCGTTGTCCCCATGCATTCGGAACTTGCCATCGGCACACTGCGCGGAATCTTGAAGCAAGCGGGAGTTCGAGCCGAAGAATTGATCGCTCAGCTATAGTCACTCGAACCAGCCGCTGCGGTAAGCTACCCACCACGAGGCATACGCGATAGGAATGGTCGCGCCCAGCGCCCACCAGAGCGGCAGCACAAAATCGGCGGCGAGCCCAAGCACGGTGAAGGAGATCCAGAAGATCTTGCGCTCCATATCCGGATTGTAAGTCCTTCCCGCCACTTGCGATCCCGCGCAACAGCCTGCGGAAAAACTTCAGTTTCGTAGCGAAAGTTTCTTCCGTCCGCGGTTCCGTCCGCAGGAGACGCGGCGAGCCGCGTCTCTACGGTCAGGTTTTGCGCTGGAGTTCTTCCATCACACTCTGCATCAGCTCTTTGGCGTCGGTAAGATTCTTCATGATGAGCTGCACATCCATAACCGGCTTGCCCGGCCAGCGCTGGCTTTGGCAGTAGATGCCGTGTTGCCCGACCAGGGCCATGGCGTCGGTGACCAGGTCCATGGTGACCGCGAGGCGTCCGCGGGGCACGCCCATGCGCAGTTCGAAGTGCTCGATCTCTTCCCGCTTTTCGTTGAAGACGGCCATGGACAGATTGTAGCGGGGATGCGGGTATAATTCAGCAGTTAGCAATTAGCACTTAGCCGTTAGTTCAAAAAATCAAATTCGAGGGGAATAGGGCTTGACTCGGGCCGTGTGGAACATGGACACGCCCCGGCTTCGGAGGGTTTTGGCTAAATGCTAAGTGCTATTTCAGGAGGAACAAGTCATGAAGAAGATTGGCTTAATTGCACTGTCACTGTTCGCGGTCGCAACGCTCGCTTCGGCGCAGACGGGCATGTCGCAGGAAAAATCCAAGGCGCCGCTCAGTCCGCCGGCCAGCGCGGCGTGCAAGTTCTCCGATGGCAAAACCATCAAGGTGGACTATTCCAGTCCGCGCGTAAGAGGGCGGAAGATTCTTGGCGAGGCGAGTGAGAAGGCGCTGGTGCCATACGGCGAGATCTGGCGTACGGGCGCGAATAAGGCGACCACGTTCGTCAGCGATGCCAACCTGACGGTGGGCGGCAAGGCTGTGCCGGCGGGTAGCTACACCATGTTCACCATCCCTAAGGCTGACAAGTGGACGCTGATTATCAACAAGAAGACCGCCGAGTGGGGCATTCCGTACAAGTACGAAGCCGACGAACTGGCCCGAGTTGACATGCAGGTCTCGAAAACGCCGGCACCGATCGAGAACTTCACCATCGCGTTCGACGAGGCAGGCAGCAAATGCACGCTGCACATGGAGTGGGAAAACACCCGCGCCAGTGTCGAGATTACAAAGTAAACAGTCGGTCTGTAGAGACGGGGCTTGCCCCGTTTCCTTGGATTGCGGCAAGGGCCGCGGCAAGCCAGGTCTCTACGGAAGGTCACCGCATCGCGCGACGCGTCTCCGCGTTATACTGGAACGCGATGCGGCCGATGCTGCGCTTTCTTTGGAACTCTACTCGTGGCCACCGGATTGCCCCCTGGCGCAGCCCGTATCTTCTATGGCGCATTGAGACCTACACCGGCGTCAAGATGACCCAGATTGGATTCCTGGAATTCTGGGAATTCTTGTGGACGGAGCGCGGCAACTTATGGCGTTTCCTGAAGTGGACCGCGGAGATGGATCGCTACGTCCATCCAGTGGCGAAGAGCAGCAATTAGCGCTTAGCATTTAGCCGTTAGCCAAAGCACGGAAGCGCAGCAGTGTCGATGGGTCTTCGCTAAATGCTAAGTGCTGACTCAGCGCCCTTCCATCACCACATTCACTTCGCTGCCCTTGCCCGCGCCCAGCAGTTGGTAGGCGGACCCACGGTTGGCGGCAACTTCCAAAAAACCCATGCTGCCGAGGATGCCGAAAACTTCGCCAGGAGCGCCGTCGGCGTAGCTTGTGCACATGCGCGTTGCCTGCAACTTGGTTCCAATCGCAATCTTGAAAGCGGGCGGCGTGACCTCGAAAAGTTGGGGCGCATCCTGCGGCGTAATGTTGGTGATGAGATTGCCAAAACGATCCACTTTCAGCACCACTCCTCGCAGTGTGCGTTCATCGACCGGTTTAGGGCGGGGCGCGCCAAAGCGGACGTAGTCGGTGATTTCTTCGCCGAAGCGGCTAGGTTCGATTCCCTTGGCGAGAAAAGCCGCGACGGGCGAGAAGATATCGCGCGCGTGGAAGGTGTTGCTGCGCGGCTGCAGGAAATAATGCTCGGCCGTGACATGGCGTACCGAAAGCCGCTCTTCGCGGGCATACACGAGAGAAAGCACGCCGTTGTCGGGAGCCACAAACAGGTGGCGATCGCCCGTAAGNNTAGGAGTAGGCCTGCGAAATGGTCAGCGCGCCATCCAGAATGTCGAACGGCTGCACCGCATGGCTGATGTCGATGATCTGCGCCTCGGGGGCAATCTCCAGCATGACCCCCTTCATGGCGCCGATGAAATGATCGTTGAGTCCGAAATCGGTGGTGAGCGTGATGATCGGGATGTGCGCCAATCGATTGCCTCGTCGCGCCTGAAAGTTTTCAGGAACTCCAACGAAGTATCGGACGTGGCACGGCGGCGCGTCAAGGAGCAGTCAGCAGTCAGCAATCAGCAATCAGCACTTAGCAATCAGCACTCAGCCAATTCTCGTTTAGGTGGGGCAGGTTTTGCCCGTGGCGTTCGGGTCACTCATTATGCGGGCGTTTTCAGGTTTGGCTGAGTGCTGACTGCTGACTGTTGTGCTGCTTAGTCCACGGCTACGTCGCCCGAGCCAGTATGAACGGAAACAATCGGCCCACCGCCGCGCACCTTGCCAATCACACTCTTCCGCGACTCCTGAATGCGGCCCTGGACGGTCGTAGTCACCGGATGGCCCAGCGTGACGGTTCCGGAACTCGAAGAGATGTCGACATCGAAGGCGGCGTCGGATGGGACTCGCAGTGTCACGTTTCCCGAGCCGGTGCGGACGCTCCACATGTTCTTGGGCGAGCCGTTGCCGTGAATGTCGCCGCTCCCCGCCTCGGCGTGAAATCCGCCATTGATGCCGTTGACCGTGATGTTACCGGAGCCGGTGCGGATGTCCACGTCGCCCGCACCCATTTCCTCGATTTCAATGTCACCGCTGCCCGCTTTGACCTTCGCCGGACCGGAAAGGTCGCGCCCGCGGACGTTTCCCGATCCCGTCTGGAAACGCATTTCACCGGCAAGGCGCGCCAGTCGCAGGTCGCCTGACCCGCTCTCCAGATCGATGTTGCCCTTCAGGCCTTCGACCGTCTGATCGCCGCTGCCGGTATGGGCACGAATCGCGGTGTTCTCCGGCACGGTAATTTCGTAGTCGATCGAAATGTTGTTGAGATTGACGTAGTCGATGCGGATGCTGTTGCCGTTCTGGCGAATCGGTGGATTCGTCTGCAACTCCTGCACCTCGGCCTTGTGGTCGCCGCCAAACCAGGAATTCCCCGATTGAATCTTGGCATGAATTGAGACCGTGCCCGCCGCGCCGTTCCGAACCGTGATGTCGCCGAAGCGAGTCAGCACTTCGAGGTCGACGGGTCCGCTGACTTGGAACGAACGGTCAAAGGTTCCAATGACCGAGGCGAACCCGGCCAGCGAAGTAGCCAAAACAAATATCAACGCGCGGACCGCGCGATAAGAAGAAATCTGTGTCATAACAATTCTTCTCCGTTCTCAATTTACCATGGCTGGTCACATGGCTTGTCATTGCCAGGGTTTGTCATGACCATGGCTTGTCATCCTGAGCGAAGCGAAGGATCTGCTGTCTCTTCCACTTACAAGAAAGCAGATCCTTCGCTTCGCTCAGGATGACAAACAGTTGCTGCTCAGAACTGGAGTGGACCCCGATTTTGA
>PKXK01000293.1 GCA_003132325.1 Acidobacteriaceae bacterium | reverse complement strand
TTATAGCCGGACAGTAGTGTTCCAGTCTATATGCGCTTGAGCTTGGATACGGAATCGGCCGAAGTCACTCGCTTTATGGGCTCCAAGGGTGTCATCGAACTCAGCGAGTTCGGGCTCAGCTATTCTCCACAACCCGGAGTGGATCTCTCTCCGAGTTATTACTCTGGGTCGTTTCCTGCTCGGCTGAGGACACCCTATCTCGCGCAATGGCATCAAGAACACGATCCTAAACCGGGACAGGAGCCGGCCCCCGAGAGCTTGATCTTTAAGGGGAACGATTATGACGATTTGCGTCCTCACCTCTGGAATTTCTTCGAGGCCGTCCGGTCGCGGAAGCCGGTGCTGCAGGATGCAGTGTTCGGGCACAACGCGGCTCTCGGCTGCCACATGGCCAATGAATCCTACTTCAGGAAAAAGCCGGTGTATTGGGATTCAACTTCGCAGAGTATCAAGTCGTAGGGACGAGGCAGTTCTCGGCGTAAATCTTTGGCTGTAACGCACCTCGCGAAAGGAGTCGAAGCAATATGAATATTCCGCGGAGCGCAGTCGCGCTAACCATGTTAGTACTGGCGCTTTCTATGCAGGTGTATTCCGAACAACACAACCCTGCGGAGACGACAACCGTGTCGGCTCAGCCGTTTCTGGGGCGTTGGGATCTGACCCTGAAGACTCCGAGTCGCGAATATCCCTCGTGGCTGGAGATAACTCAGGAAAGTGGGCAACTCAAAGCGCTTCTGGTGAGCCGTTGGGGACACGCGCGGCCGCTGCCGAAGATCGAGCTCTCCCATGGGCAAATAACATTCGTTTCTCCCAAGGACGAAGAAGACAGGAAAGACGACATGGTGTTTGTGGGCACACTGTCGGGGCAGAAGCTGACTGGGACGACGAGCGGGCAGGATGGGACTCCGTGGCAATGGACGGGCGAGAGGGCGCCGGACCTGAAGAGAAAGACTGAGCCGAAGTGGGGCGAACCGAAGCAGTTATTCAACGGCAAGGACCTGAGCGGGTGGCGGCCGAGCGATCCGAATGCGACGGCTACCTGGAAGGTCGAAAACAGAACGCTCGTGAGTCCCGGACATGGCGCAGAACTTATCACCGATGCCAAGTTCGAAGACTTCAAGTTGCATGTCGAATTCAATTGCGCGCCGAAATCGAATAGTGGTGTCTACTTGCGGGGTCGATACGAAGTTCAAATCGAAGACGATCCCGTGCCAGAAGGACCGACCATGCGCACGGGAGGTGTGTATGGCTTCCTGGCTCCGTCGCCCGAACAGCCGCGCCGGCCAGGAGAATGGCAGACCTACGACATCACACTTGTGGGCCGCGTGGTCACTGTCGTGCAGAACGGTCAAACCATTATTGACAAGCAGGAAATTCCGGGCATCACAGGCGGCGCTTTGGACAGTCACGAAGGACTACCCGGCCCGATCTATCTGCAGGGTAGTGAAGATGGACACGTCGCTTTTCGGAATATCACGATTACGCCAGGTAGGTGACTGAGCAGGAAACGCGAGCCAATCGTCTTCGTTCTCGCCGATCCGAAACCGGTAAGCTTCTCCGCACTGCGCGATAAGCTCAACAGCAACCCGACCCAGGTGGAGGGTAAGTAGTTGATGTCAAAATGGGTTAAGAAGAGATCGTGAGCTGAGTCGCACTGATCGGCCGTCAGTCGGGCGGAGGGTTCAAGAGGTGAGTGGGAAATCGGGTCGGAGAGTCTCTCGATTTCTGGCGCGCTGGTACGATGCTCGACCCAGGGGGGCCATGCCGAACCTGATCGGGGTAGTCCGGCAGCTAAATAGGGAGACAAACGGCCCGGAAACTCGTGGCGCTGTACAAGCCCTGGAGCCCAACTAATCGTGCCTGTTCGCCACCATGCGGCAACGGCAGGATTGTCTCCCGCGCTCAAAAGCACGCGTTGGTGACCAGAAGGTGCAAGTGCGGAAGGAAAATAGCCGACAATGTTTATTTCAAACACGTGAAGCACTGCCGTCCTGTGGAAGAGCGGCCGCTGGGTAAGGCCGTTTAACAGTTGCTGGGACTGGCGCAGAAGGCGTGTTATACTCGGTTTTGAAAATGACGATACGGACCAAATCCATGATGAGACGGCGCGTCAATCGCGCTGGGCCCTCGGGATTGGTCTGACCATTTAGGTTTCCAAGTTCAGATTGAATTTTCCGAAGGCCCCGACCAAAAATCGGGGCCTTCGGCTTTTGGCCGGTAGCCAAGCTGGAAAGGCACGTGACTGTTACTCACGCCATGCGCAGGTTCGAATCCTGCCCGGCCAGCCAGATGTTAGTGAAAGCGGGGCTCGCTAGTTCAGTAGGAAGAACGCGGCTCTCATAAAGCCGTCGCGGATGGTTCGAATCCATCGCGAGCCACCAATGGAGGGGCCTCCGGCGAGGGGCAGTGGCTTATACCCACTTCGGCGCCAGATTAGCGCGGCCAGACAGGTTCGACACCTGTACCCTCTACCAAGATTTGCGCCGGTAGTTCAACGGACCAGAATAGTTGGCCTACACCCAACAGATGCAGGTTCAACTCCCGAACGGCGCACCATGCAGGATTAGCTCGAAGGTCGAGCCCGCGGTCGATAACCGCGAGGCGTTGGTTCGATTCCAACATCCTGCACCAAAGGGTGACTGGCAGAGATGGCAGATGCACTCGACTCTTAATCGAGACAAGGCTGGTTCGATTCCAGCGTCACCCACCAGATTCGCGGGATTGGCAGATAGGGATATGCACTCGCCTTTTAAGCGAGACGAAGTGGGTTCGATTCCCACATCCCGCACCAGGAGCAACAAAGAGGCGGCATAGCATAACGGATCAATGCTCCGAGCTTCTACCTCGGACGATGAGAGTTCAAATCTCTCTGCCGCTTCCAAATGTGGGGGTTTGGTCCAACGGATGAGGGCGCAAGGCTACGAACCTTGAGATCAGAGTTCAATTCTCTGCATCCCCTCCACAGTTCGGCTCGCGTGGTCTAACGCATGATGGCGCTTCGGTCCTAACGAAGAGATCCGGGTTGGATTCCCGGCGCGAGTTCCAAGTGGGTGGGTAGTGTAATCGAACAACACGGTAGCGTCCGAAGCTGCAAATCCGGGTTTGACTCCCGGCCCGCCCACCAAGCTAGTTACGACGAAGTTCACTTATTATCAATAGTTTACATGGATTTGTCCAGGAACTCGTGGTACCAGGACGACGGCTCCCTGCGAAGTACGGATGCAAGGTCTCCGAGTAAACTACAGTGATGTCAAAAGTACATATTGACATCACTCTTGGACTGGCATAGGATATTGGCATGGCTAGAACCGCTTTCACGCTAAGAATTGACGCTAAAGAACGTGTCGCCCTAGTGAGCCTCAGTAGGGTCGAAGGGCGCCCCATCAATCAGCTGCTGAACGAGGCTATCAAGAGCTACCTCAGCCGGCGGGGTCGAAAAGAGCGCAGCCTGGAAGCTGATTTGGCAGACCTTCGAGCATATCGAAAGCAGGATCCTGGATTCCAGCGCGCTATCGCCGCGTTCGTGGAGGCCGAAGCGAGCCTCGAGGACCCGCTCGAAGGCGAGCCGATAGAGGGGCAGTTCGTTGATGGACAGCTCAAGCCAGCGGGGCCTGTGCAAAGCAAGATTCGAGAGCTTCTAGGTGCCTAACTGGGACGAGGACAGTCCCCAGTTGCGGGAGAACCTCGCGGGCGTCCTGGAGGAAATCGTCCGGGCGTCGGAGCAGCGCGAGACTCCGACGCTCGAAGCGGCAAGGCGTTGGCAAACCCTCGTCATGAAGGGCTTGGACGTGCCCAACTCGCGATTTCTCGGCGCGTTTCGCGGCGAACCAGGTCTCGAGAACGTCCAAGTAAGAGTCGGCGCGAATTATGGCGTGGACTCGGTAAATGTGGCCGATGAGCTAGCACGCTTTGAAGCAAAGCTCCAGATATTGGTCGCCGAGTTGGACGCGCTGCTGCCGATCGGCCAGGAACCTGATGCCGACCAACTGGCGGCCATAGTCGATCTCTGTGCTTGGGTGCATGCCGAGTGGGTGCGAATCCATCCATTTGCAAACGGCAACGGCCGCACTGCGCGCCTTTGGGCCAACAGCCTCGCAATGCGTTATGGCTTGCCGCCTTTTATCCGCTTGCGCCCGAGACCCAACGCAGGTTACGGGGACGCCGGCGCGAAGGCGATGCAGGGCGACTGGAAACCAATGGCAGTTGTCTTTCGCCGATTGCTCGACGATTTTCTAGACGAACTCTAATCTAAGGATCCAGTTCGTCGGACTGTCCCAAGCACGGGGTCGATTGGCGGCTCCACGAACGGTTTTCAAAGTAGCCGACTACCCCCACTTTTGGGTATTGACGGATTTCTAGAATGATGTAAGAGTGGAAACTGAGATATACGCAATGATGCGCAAGCCCCATACCGATTGCTTCCCGACACCAGCCACGGCGACGTGGCAAGGTGCGGGGAAAGGTACGTTCATGTAACGGGGGCTAATCAACAGCGCGTGGTTTTTCTGAGCCTCCGATGCAAATCGGGGGCTTTTGGTTTTTATGGCGCATTTTCGTCAATGCGCAGATAGGAGGAGGCGGCGTCTAACGGCCAGGATTCGGCCCTTTCAAGGCTGAGATGGGAGTTCGATTCTCCTCGCTGCTACCAAAGTTATGAGTACACAAACGATTGAACTCGAAGGCTTTGAAATTGAGCTTGCGTCGGAGCTCTACTGCGATCGCGGCGGAGATCACCGCGAATTGGTGGACCGTGCTCGCACGGATCGCAGGAGACTTGGCAACAACGTCGATGAATCGGCGGTGTTGTGCGTACGGTGCATAAAAGCGATACCGCTGAAAGCGTGATGCCGGGTCGTCTAGTGGCAGGACCCTGGATTTTGAATCCGGGTACGGGCGTTCGAATCGCTCCCCGGCAGCCAGTTCTTTGACAATCGAGATTCCCTCTTCGTCCAATGGCAGGACGCTGCGCTCTGAACGCGGAAATCGTGGTTCGAGTCCACGGGAGGGAGCCGGAGCTATGGTCTATCGGCAGGATGGCTGACTGTCTATCAGCAGGGACGGGTTCAATTCCCGTTAGCTCCGCCATACGTTTGCGGGAGATTCGTCCAGCGGCTAGGACACTGGCCTCCAGATCCAGGTACGAGGGTTCGAGTCCTTCATCTCCCGCCATGAGCGGGCGTGGTATAGCGGCTGGTGCCTCAGCCTTCCAAGCTGATGACGCGAGTTCGACTCTCGCCGCCCGCTCCAATGCGGAGGTCGTCTAGTGGCGAAGACGCGACGTTGCCAACGTCGAGAGCGCGGGTTCGAGTCCCGCCTTCCGCTCCAATGTTCGAGGCGGTGTAGCCAAGACAGCAAGGCATCTGCCTGCAAAGCAGACAAGCGGGAGTGCAATTCTCCCCACCGCCTCCAGAGTTCTTGTGCTGGTGTAGCTCAGTGGGAAGAGCGCGGGCCTCGTAAGTCCGTGATCGGCGTTCGAATCGCCGCGCCAGCTCCGCTGGTATAGCTCAACGGGAAGAGCAGGCGCACGGTAAGCGCCCGACCGCAGTTCAAGGCTGCGTGCCAGCTCCAAAGTTTGCTGCTGTGGCCGACATACAAAGGCACCTGCCTTGTAAGCAGGTCGATGCTGGTGGGAATCCAGCCAGCAGCTCCAAATTCGATGGCGGGATTGGCCGAATGGCTTAGGCACTGGATTGTGGCTCCAGTCACGAGAGTTCGATTCTCTCATCTCGCCCCAAATGGGCGGTTCGTATAAGGGGATTACCCACGGCCTGCAACCGTGCAATGCGAGTTCGATTCTCGCACCGTCCACCAACGTTTGGCTCGGGAACTCGACGGCAGAGTGCTGGTCTGAAAAGCCAGTGGACACGGTTCAATTCCGTGCCGAGCCACCAGTCCGGGGAGTGGCGTAGCTTGGTTGGAGCAGCGGTAGGAAAGTTGGGAGTTGGAGCGAGAAGGAGCACCGGCGTTGCGATAAGTGCATTGATCTGAATGACAGTCGACAAAGGAGCGAAGAATGATGTCTACCAAGGCGATTGCGACCAGTCTGACAAAGGAACAGTTAAGAGATGGCTTCCTGAAGACGACAGGTAATGCGCATCGGTTGTTGTCTGCTTCGCTGACCTTGGTCTCAGAAACTCCCGAATTGTCTCTTGGTCTCGCGGAAGTTGGACAGGAAGAACTAGGTAAGTCGCTCTCACTTCTCGCCTCTTTTTCATTACCGACCGCAAAGTTCGGGTGGGAATGGCTATGGCGAGGATGGAAGGACCACCGACTGAAAGGGCATAGAGCATTTCTCTATGAGTTTGTCAGCCCTGTAAGAATCGAGATGCACGGGAAAGAAGGATTATTGATGTCCGGAATTCCATCACGTGATCAGATCCAGCATGAGAAGGAGTTCTCATTTTACGTAAACTTTCAACCCGAATCGGGCAAATTTGTGTCGCCGCAGGTGGAAGTCGAACTGCGGGAAGCCGTAAACCGGGTAATGACGCTTTTTTATTTGTCTGTAACTGCTTCGGCGACCGAGAAAGCACTTGAAGAGGCAAACTCGACGTTTAGATACGATGCCTTCTCGGAAATTGCGATTCGAATTTGTTCAGAGAATCTGTATCAACAGGATATGCCGGCAATCTACGCAGAATTCGAAAGGCGCTCCCGAGAGCACCGAGAGCTGATGCAAGCTCTCGGGAAGCATCTGAGCGCAGGAAGGGATGATCTGCTCACCATTTTTGCGAAAACGAAGTCCGGATCATAGGAAGTTGGACGGGAAGTAATATGACAGACAACGCTTACAACGTAATCAAGCCCGATAACGGTGTACCTATCAAGGCCTGGACCAAGGGCGTCCCACTGGAAGACGCCGCACGCCAGCAGCTCTTGAACGTTGCGCAGTTGCCGTTCATCTACAAGTGGGTGGCGGCGATGCCGGACGTGCATTGGGGCATCGGGGCAACTGTCGGGCTACCTGGCGCGAGTTTTCGAGGAGTATCTGCGCGTGCTCGAAATCCGCCATATCTACTGCGCACCGCATCATCCCCAGACCGATGGTAAAATCGAGCGCTTTCACGAGACGCTCAAAGCGCCCATGAACCTGCTGGTCTATACCAGCCCAGACGAACTGCGTCGAACCATGCAGGACTTCATCGAGTATTACAACCATCGCCGCTATCACGAGGCTATTGGCAACGTGACCCCGGTCGATGTGTACTACGGACGGCGGGAAGAAATCTTACGCGGGAGGGCCGAACAAAAACAACGCACGATTGAGCAGCGGCTGCGTTACAATCGCTACGTTGGAGAAGGTATAGTCGATAGTATTTCGCTTTCGCCGACAGGTCTCAAAGTAGTCGGCATACCTGTGAGCCGGTTTTCCCAACACGAGTTTCGTGCTTTCTAACGAGACCCGATGATGCCCGACCTTGCTCATGATCCGATACCCCGCACAGGCAATAGCCATATTTGCCGCCTGGAGGGCAGCGTTGTAGGCAGTCGCGAACCTCCGGTCTGCCGAAAGGCCGGCAATGGCCGCGTCCGCCAGGTCGCGGGCGATCAGGGCCCGGATGTTATCCAATTCCTTCTTGGAGGTCTTGTGTCTCTGGGCTTCTTTACTTGCCAACAATTTCGTCCAACTCACGCTGACCTCCTTTTACAAACTGTTTCCGTTCTCGTAAAACGGCGGTGAGGAAATGGTCGCGTGATTTGATTCTTTCCCGGAACTCCTCCGCGGAATAGGTTGTAACGTTGACTTCTCTTCCGAGCTGCGCCTCCGCATTGCGGAGCGCTGGAGACAGGTCAGCGAGGCCTGCTTTGCCAATGACCATCAAATCCACATCACTGGTTGCATGTTCTCGACTCCGCGCCACGGAACCGTAGACAAACGCACACTGGATTTTGCCTCCAAACCGTGCCAGCATTTGCTCGATGGCCGGAGCCAGCCCTGCAGTTTTTTCGAAAAGCTGCTGCAGGTCTCGGAACACCGGGGACTTGGTTTCAGCTTTGAAATAGGCCCTCGTGCCTTCACGACGACGCGCTAGTATTCCGCTTGCGACCAAGGATGCTAGCTCCCGCTGAAGGCTCGATGGGCTTGTGTGCAACCGCTCGGCGAGCTCCGACAGGTACCACCACTTCGCTGGCTGCGTGAGCGTGGCCGCGAGCACACCTTGCCGGACTTGTGGGAACAACGCAGTCAGCACGGATGAGTTACGCATATTGCGTACATTATTACGCATATTGCGTAAGCTTGTCCATCGGCAAGAGGAAAGAGCGGGTTACGCGTGGTGTTGAGTCACTGTGCAACCGGATTGCACAAACTTGGGGCTCGGTACGCTGTTCCACTCAAGACCAATGCCGGCGACAACGCCCGCATGGGTTGGAGCCGCTCTCGGGCAAGAGTTGAATACGAATTGAGCATGGCAGCCATTTGTGCACACAGTCATCATAGGAGAACATAAAGCGAAAATCAATGGCAATCTGCAATTTTTGCGATTGGGAACGTCGTCGATAGCGAGATCGGGCGGTGCTGAGCAGTGCAATCCGTTTCGTGATCAAAAACCCTTCGGATTAGGGTTGACGGTCCCTTTATTTGTATATACAATTAAATAATGAAGATCGACTTCGATCCGGCGAAAAACGCGAAGAACATCCGGGAAAGAGGCCTCCCGTTCACGCTCGCCGCTGAATTCGATTGGACCACAGCCATGATCGTACCGTCCAGCCGCCACGGCGAAGCCCGCTTTTTCGCGCTCGGTTATATCGGGAACCGCCTTCATGCTCTGGTCTTCACCAAATCCGGTGCGACGGTGCGGGTTATCAGCCTGCGCCGCGCCCACAAAACGGAGGTAAAACGCTATGAAGAAAAAGCCTGATCCCGAGATGATCGACAAGGAAAACCCGGAGTGGACCGACGCCATGTTTGCCAAGGCAAGGCCGGCATCCGAAGTCTTTCCCGATCTCGCCGCACATTCGGAGAAACGCAAACGCGGCCAGCGCGGCCCGCAGAAAAAACCGCGCAAGGTTCTGATCGCTCTGCGCCTTGAAGAAAGCACGGTCGAGGCGTACAAGGCCGGTGGCCGCGGTTATCAGACCCGCATGGCCGCCGTGCTGGAAGAGCACGCGAAATAATTCCCGCCAAACGCAGCGGATACCGCAGACGCACCCAGAGCTGCTCAGCTCGATCTCACGCTATTACAAACTTGTGTGAGAAAGCATCGTGACCGAATGTCCTGCCAAAACGCCTCGCCTGCGGCATCATCAGGAACAGTACGTGCAAGCTGTATCTAGGCGTCGGCGGTTTTCGCAGACATGGTATCTTTTAGCTTGGCAGATGGAGAAATTGCAGTATGTGCGGCGGTTTAGGCGGAGGCAGAAATGAAACCCTTCACACGCATCACCGTAGACCCCAACCAAATGGGCGGCCTCCCGTGCATCCGAAGCCTGCGTATACCTGTAGCCACCGTTGTCGGTATGGTAGGCGAAGGCATGGCGGAAGCGGAAATCTTAAATGCTTATCCCGACCTTGAGGTCGAGGATGTTCGCGAAGCACTGCGCTACGCGGCTGAGGCCGTCCGCGAGCGGGAGCTTCCCGTCGTTGGTGGTTCTTGAAGTTCCCCGGTTGACAACGCTTTGTCGCCTTCGATCGCGGACGGTTTGCGATCCGCAGGCCACAACGCGATTCATAGCGCCGGCCACTTTCGCGGTACAACGGTACAAGTAGAAGATCAGGCCAAGAAGAAGTGCAATCCCAGGCACCCAAAGGATTGCCCAACACAAGTTCCGGAGGGTGGCTCTTCTCTGGTCTACGCGCTTGGGACCGGGGCCACGTGCCTCGGCGCAATGCTCCTCCGGTCCCGCGTCGCTAAGCCTAAAGCATCATAATTTCGGCGGCCTAATAAATCAGCTCACGTCAGCGAGTCACCAAGCCTTTCGGAGCGTCGCGAGTCCTTGGAGATAATCCTCATCTTCGATCCTGCTCTCCACTCTGAACTCGGTCAAAATCGTCATCATCTGCCCCACGGGGACCCCGGCAAGCTCGGCAGCTCTGCCCAGCGATGCTTCGCCCTTCTTGTACCTTTCCACCGCGAGTAAGACTCTGCCCCGGGTGACCATATCCCGCACCGCCTTCGAAAGATCACTCCTTTGTTCCTTTGTGAGCTCGTTCAAAAATTCGAAATTCTCACGATCCATTCGAATGCTCATCGTCTTCGTCATGTCGCTTTCTCCAGTTTCCGCCTGGCGTCTTCAAGAATTGACCTTTTGTAACGCCCATGCTTTGCCAGTCCCTCAAGTTTCACAACGCACTCATTCGTTGTAAGTAGTCGCTTCTCGCGCATTCGCACCAAGATGCCTATCGCCGTCGTAAACGCAACGCCAAGCAACTTGCACGCATTGATCCCATTCTTGTCATCGATGCCCAAAACCCGAGCTTTCTCCGCGAGAGCCAGGACGATGGCCTCCGCTTCACCCCTGCCGAGGCCAAAGTCTCCCTGCAATTTCGTAACGAGCTTTCTATCCTTGACAGCGATGACTCTGATTCTCAATTCATCCAGCGCCTTTTGAATCATGAGCGCATCCAGAGATTTCTTAACACTGCAGCAATCCTTCTCAACCTCAAGCGGAATGGCAACCTCGAGCTCGACACCGCGCAAGAAGGGATCGAGTGTCTCCGTCTTAGCAATCAGAATCAGCGTCGAAGCATCGAAGATCAACATGTATGACAATATATTACAAATGTAATCTTAACATCGACACAGCGCCCCTGCAAGTGCCTGTGTAGGCGCTGAGGTGCGGTTTCAGATCGCTGATATGGATGCTTCTCATAGTCCATATTATGGCGGATGTGACCAAGCGGGTCATCGGCCGTTTTTCTGTCCGGAATGCGAGGGCAGAGGAGCAACCCTTCGGCTAGGGCCGGCGGAAGCGAAAGATGGGGACTCGTTCATTTCCCCCCCGATGTCACCTACTTGTCCCTTTCTTTTTGGCCGCGCTACAAGTCGATGAAGGTATCTGGATCCTTCCGCGACACCGTGTCGGGTGGCCCGTACACGATGATCACTCCTCACTCGACAGCACCACCGCATACACCGACAGCACGGTCGTACGCCACGTTGTGCGCGTTGTGCCGGTGTTACAGGGCTTTGAAAAAAGATGACTGTTGACTGCGTGTATAGTGATAATATACACTACATAGGATGATAAAGAGCTTCCGACATAAGGGTGTCGAGCAGTTCTTCAAAACAGGGTCGAAGGCGAAGATTCAGCCGAAGCACGCGGATAAATTGAAACTGCAACTGGCTGCGCTGGACAACGCCAAATCCGGGAAGGACATCAACGCACCTGACTGGAGGCTGCATCCCTTGCACGGCGATCTGGAAGACCACTGGTCGGTGGATGTCAGCGGCAACTGGCGGTTGACGTTTACATTTAAAGGTGAAGATGCCGTGCTCGTGGACCATCAGGACTACCACTGAGAGGTTTTTATGCGCATGCACAATCCGCCACATCCGGGAAGAGTTTTACGAGAGTATCTGGGGACGGTCTCGGTCACAGACGCTGCCAAGCACCTTGGGGTGACTCGGGTCGCCCTGTCCCGCATCTTGAACGGTGGCGCCGGAATTTCGGCAGACATGGCGCTGAAGCTGTCCGATGCCCTGGGCACTAGCCCTGAACTATGGATCGGCATGCAGACCCAATATGAGCTGTGGCGAGCATCACAGCGCCGCCATAAGAGGGTGACGCCATTGTTCGTAGGAACAGGGCACCGACGCCATGCCAAGCCGCTTCCCAAGCCGGACGGAACGATCCGTGCCCATGCAGCTCATGGAAGAAGTACAGGAAATGCTGCTGGCGCGACCTTAAACTGACAAATCTTGGGGGCGGTGATCGAGCAGCGATCGAGACGGCGGCGCGGATGCTGGGCACGGGCAAATCGCGCGGTTACTGTCTGGACATGGCTCATGTTGGGGCTGTCCCCGTGGGACCGTCCCACGGAGATCCAGGCGCACTTCGACTGGGTAGTTCATCTTTTGCGTAACCCATTGACAGTAAACACGTTATATTGACAAGTCAAGAATAGCTTGCCGTTTTATCAAAGTTGGAGTAATATCTAGTCATAAATGGAGGAAACCTTATGGCTACGATGCAACAGGCCGTTGTTGGTTTCTCGTGGGATACAGCCGTGGATCTGTCGAGAAAGGAGAACCGAGCCCGACTCAGTCCGGCGGCTATCAAAGGCCTTCTTCGGATCG
>PKXK01000240.1:11176-15779 GCA_003132325.1 Acidobacteriaceae bacterium | reverse complement strand
ACTAGGCATTTGGTTTTGCCGTTGGGTTCTCCGCCACGAAGCGAGCCTTGAACTCTTCGATAATGGCCTTGATTTTGGCGGTGAGGTCCGCATCCAACACTTTCTTGGTGCGGATTTCGTCGAGCACCGCGCGCTGCGCGTTATCCAGGAAGCGGTACAACTCGGCTTCGAACTTGCGGCACACTTCCACCGGAAGATCGTCCAGGTACCCCTTGGTTCCGGCCCAGATGATCATGATCTGCTTTTCGATAGGCAGGGGCTGATACTGG
This sequence comes from Acidobacteriaceae bacterium, assembly GCA_003132325.1. Lineage (GTDB taxonomy): Bacteria > Acidobacteriota > Terriglobia > Terriglobales > Acidobacteriaceae > Acidiflorens. The sequence continues at coordinate 15,510 of PKXK01000240.1, read as the reverse complement.
TCCTGTTTGAGGATCTCGACCAAATGCTTGCCGCGATTGAGCTGCTGCTGGGAGGCTTTGTCGAGGTCGCTGCCGAACTGGGCGAAGGCGGCGAGCTCGCGGTACTGCGCTAGTTCCAGCTTTAGCGTTCCGGCTACCTGGCGCATGGCCTTAATCTGGGCGCTGCCGCCGACGCGACTTACGGAAAGTCCGACGTTCACGGCCGGGCGGACGCCCTGGTTGAAGAGGTCGGTTTCCAGATAGATCTGGCCGTCGGTAATCGAAATTACGTTCGTCGGAATGTAAGCCGAAACGTCGCCGGCCTGGGTCTCGATCACGGGGAGCGCGGTAAGCGATCCTCCGCCGTTCGCGTTGCTGAGCTTAGCGGCACGTTCCAGCAGACGCGAGTGGAGATAGAAAACGTCTCCAGGATAGGCTTCGCGGCCGGGAGGACGGCGGAGCAAAAGCGAAATTTCGCGATAGGAGGCGGCGTGCTTGGAAAGATCGTCGTAGATACAGAGGGCGTGGCGTCCGTTGTCGCGGAAGAACTCGCCCATGGCGCATGCCGCGTACGGAGAAATGTACTGCATGGGAGCGGGTTCGGAAGCCGACGCAGCGACGACGATGGTGTATTCCATAGCGCCGGCATCTTCGAGAATCTTGACCACCTGCGCAATCGACGAGCGCTTCTGGCCGATGGCGTTATAGATGCAGATCAGGTCATTGCCCTTGCTGTTGATGATGGTGTCGAGGGCAACGGCGGTCTTGCCGGTCTGGCGATCGCCGATGATGAGTTCGCGCTGTCCGCGGCCGATGGGGATCATGGAGTCGATGGCCTTCAATCCGGTGGCCATGGGCTCGCGCACGGGCTGGCGGGCGATGACGCCGGGGGCAAGGCGCTCCAGCGGGATGAACTTGTCGGTCGAGATCGGACCCTTGTCGTCAATCGGCTGCCCCAGCGAGTTGACGACGCGGCCAATCAGGGCGTCGCCGACCGGCACGCTCATGATGCGGCCGGTGCGCTTGACTTCGTCCCCCTCTTTGATCTCGGTGTATTCGCCGAGGATGACCACGCCCACCTGATCTTCTTCGAGGTTCATGGCGATGCCGGCGACCCCGTGCGGGAAGCTGAGTAACTCTCCGGCCATGACCTTGTCGAGGCCGTAGACACGGGCGATGCCGTCACCGAGGGTGATGATGGTGCCAACTTCGTCGACCGCGATCTTGGATTCGTAGTTCTCGATTTGCTCGCGGATTAATTGGGTAATTTCGTCTGCTTTGATTTGTGCCATAAAATCAGTTCTCAGCTCTCAGCTGTCAGCTGTCAGTTTCAACCTGCATATCAGCGCCTTAACTGAAAGCTGAGAGCTGATAGCTGACGGCTAACTCACCAACTGCTCCCGAATCTTTTCCAACTGCCCTTTTACGGAACCGTCGTAGATGGTGCTGCCTACCTGCACGACCGCTCCGCCTAGTAGCGAGGCATCTTGTTCGTATCTGGCTCGGACTTTTTTGCCGGTCATTCTTGTGATCTCGGCTTCTAACATCTGCTTTTCCGGGTCGCCCAGCAGCCGAGCGGTGCTGACCTGCGCTTCCGCGAAGCCCTGGCGGTCGTTCAATTCCTGTTCCACCTGTTTCAGGATTTCGCTGAACAGCGGCAGCCTCCGGTTATCGGTAAGTACGGCAACAAAATTCCTCACCTGTCGTGTAGCGCCCAGGCGCGCGGTGACGGCGTCCAGAACGGCGCGCTTGCGGTCTCCGGGAATGGAAGGATTTTCCAGCACGCGGCGCAGTTGATCGCTTTCCTTGAGCAGGGCGTCGACGCTGTGCAATTCCTCGAGGGCGCGCGCGGGATCAAGCTGGTTGCTGGCCTTCATGACCACATCGGCGAAGGCGCGGGCGTAGGTGCCAACGACGGAAGCCATGTCTAGCGGCCGTCCTTTCCGCCGTCATCGTCTTTGCGCGAGGCGGGCGAAGCCAGCTTCGCCGCGAAGGTGCGGACCAGAACCTGGTCGGTATTGGAATCGACGTTGATCTGCTGGCGGGCAAGGGCGATGGCCAGGTTGGCGGTATGGGTGCTCAATTCTCGGCGGGCTTGCTTGGCGGCGGCGGCGATTTCCTGCTCGGCGGCGACCACTACCTTGCGCATATCCTCTTCCGCGGCTTGCTGGATGCGAACTTCCTCGGCGTCGCCTTCTTTTTCCGCAGTGGCTTGCATCCGCCCGATTTCCACATCCAACTGGCGGAGACGATTCTCGATGTCCGCTAAACGGCGACTCGCGTCTTGGCTGGCGGCGCGCGCCTCTTCCAAAGCCCGCTGGATGGACGCGCTCCGGTTGCGCAACACGCCGGGCACGAACTTGCGCACAGCCCAAAACACGATGACGGCAATGATGGCGAAGTTCAGCCAGATCAGCAGGAGATGCGCCCCATGCACGCTCAGACCCGTTTTACGGGCCAGCCAGCGGACCGGGGCGGAGTGCTTGAGGTCTGCGTGTTCTTCCTCCTCTTCTGCTCCGGTGGACTCGCGGGTTTCCTGGGCGAGTTCTCCGCTGATCGTCTTTTGCCCGGGTGCGGCTTGCTTATCCTCTTTCTTTGCGGGTTCTGCAGATGTTGGTTCGGCAGACTGGACAGAAGGCTGCGCTGCGGATTGTTCCTGCGCGCTGGCAAGTTGCGCGGTAAGCAGCGACGCGAAGACCAACAATGCGACAACCAGCAACAGGCGGAGGAATCCCGCGATCGTTCGCCCGCCAGGCCGCCGGCCAGCCCCTAAAGGGGCGGTTAATCGTGAGTTTATGGCATCGCTAAAGCGATGCCCTGATACAAGGCCAAGACAAGGCATTTTCATTGGCCACCGGCCTGACTGGGCGATGCCACGGGGCGCAGCACGGTGCGCACGATGTCGCTGGCAAGCCGGGCCGCGTCCGCTTGCAGCTTCGCCATGGCTTGCTGCATATCCGCTTCCATGCCGGCGCGGGCTTGCTTGACTTGTTCCTGGCCTCGGGCACGGGCTTGATTCACGGCTTGGCTGCGGGACTGGATCGCCTGCTGGCGGCGGGCTTCCTGGTTTTTGAAAACTTTCTGGCGGGCTTCGCGCAGGCGTTGCTCGTAATCGGCGGTGCGGGCCTCGGCGGCAGCGATATCGGCGCGCGCTTTATCCATGGCCCCCTGGGTCCGGCTGCGGCGCTCGGCGAGCACGGCGGTGAGCGGCCGATGGACCAGAAAAGTGTAAAGAATGTAAAGCGTCCCGAGAAGGATGACCGTGGGCACGGCTCCGAGCAGTAATCCGCCTAGTTGGTGAAGGGTCTGTTCCATTTCCTGATGATCAAACTGATGATCAAACCGACGATCGAACCGACGGTCGAGTTCTTGCTGATCCTGCTGGCTATTTCTGCCTTGAAGAAGAAGAGCCGCTTTGAAAACTAATAAACGTATACCGCGGCGAGGGAAGTGTCAATGATTCCGAGCACGACTGGGGCTGATTTTTCCAAATGGGAGCCCACGGGCGGGGGAAGTTGGCCCTTGACAACTCAACCGGAGGGGCTACGATGGAAGTATCACCTCCGATCCCAGTCCGGATCGAATGGGCCGATAGCCAAGGAAACGTCACCGCTTCTTGGCTGGCGGCCCATTTTACGTTTTCGAGCTTTCTCCCTGATAAATATCACCCGTAGAAACGGGGCTTGCCCACGGCAAACCGCGTCTCTACGATACGGTTGAAAAATATGACGACAAGTTGACACGGGTGTGACAACCGCTCCGCTCGGGACGATGAGAATGATCGCAGGTAGCCTGGGACTAGAAGTGGTCTGGCGGGGACTCCTCTCTCCACCCCCGCCAGACCTTATTGTTCCAGACCTTATTGTTCTTGTGGCGGAAATGTTGGCTGGCGGTTAGTGCACGTCTGCGGGCTGAAGCAGGGCGGCAATCCGCTCGAGGATCAGGAACATGCTCAGGTTGGAGTCGACGGCGGCGTCCACCTCGTGATGGTGGGTACCGGCGTGCATCACCAAGACCTTCGTCCCTTCGTGGGCCTTCTTGACCATGTAAGGAAGGTGATGGCGATCGTCCCTGGACAAGGTGGCGCCGAGGATGACGAGATCAAAGGCATCGCGGCGCAGGGCTTCCTGCACGGCTTGGCGGTTGAGAACCGTCGTCACGCCATGTCCAGCCTTGCGCATTTCCTCGGCTTGAGCGGTGAGAGTGGGTTCGTCCGACTCGGCGTAGAGAATCTTGATCGTAGATTGGCGAACGGATTGGCGAGCGAATTTCTGAGCAGTCGCGGACAAGGGCCCTCCCTGGAACTCCACTGATGAGGGTAGCAATTGGGGAGGAGCCTTCCGAGATCACGGAAG
>PKXK01000240.1:0-11128 GCA_003132325.1 Acidobacteriaceae bacterium | reverse complement strand
CTCAAGTACTTCTTGTTGTCGTCGGGAAATACCGTCACCACCACCGCATCCCCCAATATTTCCTGCACCTTGACCGCCGCCAGAAAATTACACCCCGACGAAATTCCCACTCCCAAACCCAGCCTCGATGCGAGTTTCTGTGCCATCAGAATCGAATCGCCGTCCGCCACCGCCATGATTCCATCCAAGGCCGCCAGTTCCATGATCGGAGGAATGAATTCGTCCGAAATCCCCTGGATGCGGTGTTTGCCGACCTTGCGCCCCAAGGAGAGCGTCGGGGACTCCGCAGGCTCGACAGGATGAACCCTGATTTTGCCATTCTTGCGCCGCAGAAACCGCCCCACGCCCATCACCGTGCCGCCCGTGCCAACCCCGGCGACAAACGCGTCGGGCGCGCGTCCGGCGTCTTCCAATTGCTGCCAGATCTCCGGTCCGGTCGTGGTTTCGTGCGCTTCGGCGTTGGCATCGTTCGAGAACTGGCAAGGCAGGAACACATCTCGACGGCTGGCCGCAAATTCCTCCGCCATGCGGATGCTGCCCAGAAATCCTCCCTGCTCGCGGCTGACCGGCACGATCTCGGCCCCATAGCTCATGATCAGGTCCTTGCGCTCCCGACTCATCCAGTCCGGCATGAAAATCTTGACGGAGTGACCGAGAGCGCGGCCGATGGCGGCAAACGCGATTCCCGTGTTGCCGCTGGTGGCCTCGGCAATCGTATCGCCCGAATGCAGTTGCCCGCTTCGATACGCCTCCCTCAGAATATGCAGCGCCATGCGGTCCTTGATGCTGCCCGTCAGGTTCAGCTGCTCGGACTTGGCATAGATCACACGTTGCCGCCCGCGAAATTCGAACGAGATCTCCAGCAGTGGCGTATTGCCGACCATCTGGGAGAGCCCCGCGAGCCGGGCGCTGTTGGAAGCATCAAACAATGGGGGTGAAATCATTTCTGTCCACTTTCAATCACCCGAGAACCTTCCGCATGGACCCGCATCGCGGTGACGCCTCCGGCTCTTTTCTTGGAGTTCAACGTCCCAGGCATCGGTCCGGTTGAATGATAAGGATGGCGGAGAGAGTGGGACTCAAAACCTGAACTCGCAATTTTCCCGATATTCATTCTAAAACAGATGCGTGCGGTCGAAACAGGAATTTCGGTTTTGCCATCAATGAAGGCAATAATAAAGTGTTAAGGAAATGTGGTAGGGACGCCCGTTGATTTCAAGAAGTCCAAGAACTTCAGCCCCCGCGACGACGGGCGGAAAGCAGGGGCGGCAGCACAGCGCGATTCAGTTCACCGTCGCCCCGCCGCAGCACCGCTTGTACTTCTTGCCGGAGCCGCACGGGCATGGATCATTCCGCCCGACCTTGGGAGCGTTGCCACGTAGATCGCTCCCGTGGGCACTCGCGCTGACCTGCCGCCGAGACCGGAAATACTGGTAGGCTCGCAGCAGCCCCGCCGCCATATGCACGATCACGTCTTCTCGCTGTTCTGTGCTGATCGGCTTGGGGCGCATCTCCGGGTCTTCGTCGTGCTCGTGGCAAAGCATCATCATCGGGATCAGGCATCCGCCGTGCTTGTCGTCGTTGACAAGCTCAGCCCAGCCGTCGTGGCGCATGCCCATGCCTCGCATGAATCCGCGAGCCCAGTCGTTACCGTGAGCCACGCCATTCTCGTCCTGCAACAGGAGAGGCACGTATACCTCGCCCTTGAAAAGCGCCGAAGCGATGATGTTCCAATGCCTCATTAGCAGTCCCAGAACTTCATTGGCTTCTTCGACGCTGGAGAACTCGCACGCGTCCGACATCTCGCCGCCGAAGACCTCCCGGTAGTATTCGCTCGGCATCACGGTTTCCGGTCCCGAGATGAGCGCGGCGAAAAATCCATCGAGTTCTTCGACGTTCATCGCCCTGCCGCCCTTGCAGCTTTTGAGGAAGTCGCCGAGGCGGTCGAGTTCGGCGTCGGGCAGCGGTTCGTTCTGGGTGAAGGTTTTCATGGGGACGTCCAGACGCTCTCAGCAATCGCTCTACGATACTACCCCTTGTTGCCCGTCGCCTTTTCAGAACTGGCGAGCAGCACCAAGGTAGGAGCCAGAGTTGCGACCAACAGCAGCAACGTTCATACTCCGACCATGACACTCAAAAACGCTGCGCTGCTGGCACTGGTCGGCACAATTTTGATGACGGCTCTTTTGGCGTGGAATTTCGTCTTCACCTTCCTTAATGTCCTGCGGGGCTTGGTTCCTGCGGTCGCGCTCTTCTCGTCGCTGATCTATGCGTTTGGCTCCTTGACCGTGATGGTGTTCTTTTTCGTGTTCCATAGATCACAGTCGTGATTGTTGCCTTGGAACGCCGGGCGGGTGAACAGAGTTGTGCAAAATGATCGGTCCCTACGCGCAAGGCGATAACGCTATGCAGACGGTGACAAAGAAAGATTGCGTCGAGGCAGCGAACCCCTCGCTTGGTAGAAGGACGCGGTTTCAACTTTTAGCCCAGAGATGGATCGGGCGCAAATACGGCTTCACGGTCGATTCCCTCTGCGGTAATCCGCTCTGCATCCGCGATGAGCACATAATCTACCGTCCATGGAAGGCGCTCACTAAGCCAACCAAGTGGGGCGAATACGCCAAGAAATTGGCCGCGCTGAAGGTTGGCAAGTCGTTTGAGGTTGCCGATTACCCGCACAGCCAGACTGAGATTTCCAAACTGCGCGGTGGCATCGGCGGGAACCGACTGTCCCGGTTAGTAAGATTCGCCGTGCGCCGTCTTTCTGGCAGCACGGGAGTCAGGATCACGAAGATCGGAATATGGAAGATGGGCGGATGACACCATGCCCGCTGGTCTCGCGCCACCCTCAGGAAGCCCATTCTGCGGGGATTTGGCCGCCCGGATGGGGTTCGGGGCGGCTCGGGCGTTTCAGGGGTGCGGACGGAGGAGAGTATTACGATTTGCCCTCTGTGAAGGAGCGAATGAACGGTTCTAAAACATCTTCAGGAGACGCCGCATGAGCGAAACAGTCAGGCTAAAGGCAAGCGATGGTCATGAACTCGACGCATACGTGTCGTCGCCGAGCGACGAGCCCATTGCGGGGCTAGTGGTCATTCAGGAGGCGTTTGGGGTTAATCGTCACATTCGTTCGGTGGCCGACAGCTATGCCAAGGACGGCTTTCTGACGGTTGCGCCATCATTTTTTGATCGAATTGAGCGGGGCGTAGAACTAGGCTATGACGCCGCAGACCTACAGAAAGGGATCGCTCTGGTGAGGCAGATCAATCACGCAGACGCTGTAAAGGATGTAGGGGCTGCTCTGGGACACCTGCGGACACACACGGCGAAGAAGTGCGGGGTCATTGGCTACTGCTTTGGCGGAACCATGACGTGGCTTGCGGCTACACGCTTGAACCCTGATGCAGCCGTGGGATACTACGGCGGATATATTGCTAATTTTGCTCAGGAGAATCCTCGTTGCCCGGTGATGCTGCACTTCGGCACGTTGGACAAGCACATCCCGAAGGAAGACATAGACCGAGTGCACGCGGCTCATCCTGAGGTGGAGATTTTCTGGTACGAAGCAGACCACGGGTTCAACTGCAATGATCGGGCGAGCTACAATGCCTCGGCTGCGAAACAGGCGCGGGATCGGTCGCTGGAATTCCTGAAAAAGCATCTAGGCAAATGAACGCCGCGCCAAGGTGTTCGACTGGATGGAGTATTGGGTTCGGATGCCTTCAGGAAGCTCGTTCTGCGGGGTCTCGGCTGCATGGAGGGGTTTCGGGGCGGGCTCGGGCGTTTCAGAGGTGCTGGCAGCCTTTGTGACCAGCATAGCGACCGTATACGTGAACCACGACGACCGGGCATTGCGGCTCGATAGGCGTTGCCTGCAAATTCGAATTTGGATGTCGAGTAGCGGCTTGTTCAGCGCACTGCTGCGACCGGCTAACCACTCCACACACACGCGGAGTTGAATCCAGCCCAATTTTCACAGAGCCAGAGTAGAATTCTCTCCAATTCCGGAGCGGTCTCATGAAAACTGAGAACAAGTTGAACGTAAATGCCGATGCAACAACTTGGCGGACGGCCACGCGGGCGAAATCCTTCACGCCGAGGCGGTCGAGAACCTCGGTGCGCTTCAGCCTGCCTTCGCCCAAGCAAAGAGGGCATTCGATGGCTTCGGTCGGCATAGACAATTGGGTGGTCATGCGATCCCCACGCTTCTCAAGCTCTGTTGGCACCCCATTGGGCAGGCAGCGGAACCTCACGACAAAGTGTCGCGAGGTTTCGAAAGTCGGTGCTGTGGGGGAGGCGGCGGTGAGGCTACTTCTTGCGCCCGATCAGGAGACCGGGATCAGGCGAATTGATGGACACCAAGTTTCCGTGCCCGTCACGAGTGGTGTGGAAACGCTCGCTGGTGCGCCCGGTGATTTGGTTCTTTTCGTCACGGACAACCGCAGATGTGTCGCTGTACCCACTGGTGACGGACCCAATGATCCGCCGTTTGCCGTCTCGCACATACTTCTTTTCGAGTGACATATTTTCTCCTTGTCTTATATCTACAGTATACAATCCACTTAGCAAAAGTGGCTACTTGCAAACCATTGATAACAATAGCATAGTTACTTAGCCAATTTTCCAACTTACTCCGTATACTAAGAGTAGGGGCAGGGATTGACCATCCGGGAACTCATTGAAAAGCAGAAAAAGCTTGCGTACTCCGATAACCCCGTGGAAAGGATTGCCGCCGCGCTGCTCATCCCCGGCGCACTGGCAAGACAACTCAACAGATTGACAAACAGCCAGATAGGGGAGCTTTTGCTGGACGAGGTCTGGTCAAGGCTGAACCTGCTGCATCCTGAATCTACTATCTGCCTTCACGCCGTGGATCGGCTTCGCGGCTCGCCGCCGGGAAAGTGCCCGACTTGCCCGAAGTGCGGCAATGAGATGCTGCTGCACTACGGCATCGACGAACATGACTTCTTTGAATGCGTGCTCCTAAGCTGCGGGCACCGCAAACCTGTTTAGCACTGAACGAAGGAGAGACAGATGAAAAGAGCCGCGATCTATGTTCGTGTTTCGACTCCCGATCAGCACGTCGAAAGTCAACTTTACGATCTTCGAGAGTTGGCGGCACAGAGAGGGTTCGAGGTTGTGCACGAATACGAAGATCGTGGTGTTTGCGGAAAGAAGGCACGCCGTCCGGGGCTCGATCTGCTCATGGCTGATGCACGGCGCAAAAAGTTCTCGGTCGTGCTGGTGGCTGCTTTTGATCGCATTGCAAGGAGCACTAGGAACTTTCTGCAAATAGTTGACGAACTCGACAGTCTGGGAATCGAGTTCATCAGCCGCAGGGAGGGTGTGGCGACGGGTGACGCAATGGGGCGTCTTTTCGTGACGATCATCTCCGCGATAGCGGAACTTGAGCGGTCACTCGTTGTGGAATGTGTCAAAAGCGGTATGAGAAGGGCGGCTCTTGAGGGTCGCCAAATCGGAAGATCGCGGCTCGATATTGACCGCGAGCAGGTGGTTCTTGACCGCCGCTCTGGATTGTCGCTGACCCAAGTCGCCAAGCGCCACAACATTTCGAGAGCCTCAGTGTGCCGCTTGATGAAAGAAGCGAACAGCGATTGCTCTCTCGCCGTTGCAATTCCTAGTGGAGACGCTGGGCTAGAGGCTCGTCTCTAGAGGCAACATGACTGCTGACGACAAAAACGAGCGAGACGCGGGCTCCATCCGCACCGACCAGATCGGCAAAGTATTTGTCCTCGTCGGTAAGGACGTTCGCAAGTGCCTCGTCTGCGAACAGCTATTCACCCGGCGAACCGCCTCTGAGCATGCACGAGTTGTCTGCATGCCGGGAATCGGAATGAAAACTGGGAGCAAATGATGCAAATCGGTAAGCCGTTGCGAACCATCGTCGAACCTCTGGAGCTTCCGGTGGAACAGCCGACCCGCGAACCTGAGCCCGAGCCGATTCAGTCGCCAGAGTCAGAGCCCGAGCAGGTGCCAGCCGAGCCGTGAGCATTCCCGACTACATCTCTCCGATCATCGGCTACCGCGTCTGGCGTTGGGACATTGAAGAAGGGCGACCGTGTGGCGATCCTCGGGCGCGGCATAGCTGTGATTGAGCGTGCTGGCGACAAAGAAGTTTACGCCGTGCTGTGGAGCAAGAATGTGGTCAGGATTGATCGCAAGCACATTCGATGGGATGACCAGAACATGCGCTGGGAAGCAAGCCCGCACGCATGTGTCGAGGCAAACGGAAAGCCCTGAGCGCACTCACTGCAACTTCGCGTACTCCACTTTGGCTTCCTTCAGGATGGGGATGTCGGGGTCGGGGTCGGCGTCTTTCCAGAGGGTGACGAAATCTTTGTATGCGGCGAGCGCACGGACGCGGGCGGCGTCGGCATCCGCTCCCTGCGAAGTTCTCGACTGTAAGGCGTTGGCACGCGCCACGCCCAAATGCGCTAATGCTCCCGTCCAGCAGTTCCAGACGATGCCGCTGTGGTCGAGAATCTTCTGAAACTCGGCGGCGGCAGCGTTGCCCTGTCCGCCTGCCAAGTATGCCTCTCCCCTTATGTACACATGATAGAGGCAAGAAGGAATGCTGCCGACAGAAATTCCCGCCAGCTCGACGGGTGAAGTGACTTGCAGGGCATTCAGGGCGGAAGGCGGGTTCTTTCTATCGAGCGCCAGTTGCGCCTGAATCGCAGGCAGCCAAAGCCTGTCCAGTGGGAAGCGTTTCCCTAGGTCTTGTGCCAACGGCTCCGCTCGTGCCGTATCGCCAGCCATGGCAAACGCAAGCCCAGCTTCGCTCTCGACGCCCTGACTCGTGGGAGCGAGCTTCAAAGCCTCTGCCGCTGACTGCCGCGCTTCCGCAGCGTTGCCGTAGGCCGCTTCGCGCAGAGCAGCATGCGCCTGCCATGTTGCCCCGGTCTCTTTGCTCTCAGCCCGAATGGCGGAGTCCATAGCCCGCTTCGTAAGTTCCCGCGCTTGGCTAAGATGGCCGCCATACGCCTCGGTGTCAGAGGCTAGCTCCAGTCCAAAGTTCTCTTCGGGCTGATCCGCAAACCAACTTTGTTCTTCCGTCATGGCCGGGGAATCTGCCCCCAGAAAAGCCATAACGTAGAGAATCTGGTGCATTGAGTAATGCTCCAGCTTTCGTGCGTGCGCCTCATGAATGACCTGCCGGGTTTCGTCGAAACGCCCCAAGGCAAGGGTGTTGGTGGCGAGATTCAAATACAAATTTGCATTATCCGGCGCAACGCGCACGGCTTGCCTAGCGAAACCCACGGCCTTCTCATGCTGCCCCTCTGAAGCGAACACACTTGCCAACTCGGTATACCCACTGGGGTCCCGCGGGTAGTCCTCAATCAGCTCCTGACCCGTCTGGGCCGCTTTATCTTTTTCTCCGGTGACAGCGTCATAGTAGTTGGCGGTGATCTCCAGTTTTTCCCGTTCGCTGGCATGGTCCCGCAACTGGAACGCCTTGGTGAGTACTCGCTGGCCCGTCCCGGCTCATTGAGATTGTTGTACTCCCCACCAACTGCAAAGTAGCCCATGGCGAAATTTGGATCAAGCTCGATGGCACGTTGATCGTAAGGCAGGGCCGCCATGGGACTTTTCTGTTGATGGGCCCTCCGGCCAACGCTGTATGCTTTCAGAGCTTCGAGCGAAGACGTGGTGGCCTGTTCGAGCGGAACATCAAATTTCTGCACCGTAGCCAGCGATTCGCCCAGTTCGCCCCTCAGCTTGGATGCCGCCTCGCCCAGCGCGTCCAGCACCTTCTCCTTGGACGCCGCCGTCACCTGCTCCTGCGCCAGCGTGTCTCCGTTCTGGCAATTCACCACCTTCAACCCCAGCACGTATTCGCTGCCCAGACTGGCAACCGTTCCAGCAATATAGGCTTTGCTTCCCGCCCGCTGGCAAAGCTCACGGGCTACCTCCGACGTGAGTTTCGTGCTGGCCGGACGGGTCATCAATTTCAAGGTCTCCCCGACTTGCTGATCTGAGAGCACATTCAGGAAAGGCGATTGCCGCAGGGAAACGTTGAGCGCCGTCTTGAGCGTGTCGTCGAATATCGCATCGCCCGTCTTGTTGTCGAAGTCGGAGAGGACGATGGTGTCCTTGTCGGTCAGGCGATTGCTTTGCTGGTGCGACCGATAGTAAAGCTCGCCTGCCACGAGCAGGGCGACAAGCAGGACGGGAACCGCAATCTTCCAGAGCTTCGCAACCCGAGCCGCAGGAGTTTCTGGCACCGCGCTCCGTCCGCTCTCGCTGTCCCGCTTCAGCCGTTGCAAATCCGTTCGCATGTCGGCTGCGTGCTGGTAACGCAGGTTACGGTCCTTCTCCAGAGCCTTGTTGATAGCTGTAGCCGCGGTACGCTCCCGCCACCGCTTCGATTATCTCGAGGAGACTTATTCGCTCGTCGAAGCGATGCTTTGGCTCGGCATCTACCTGGCCATCAATCTCAAGATTTCGTCGTTGGATCTGTCCGCGCGGTGGTGGGGCGGCATTCCGGACACCTCTGAATTATTCCCAAGGCCGTTCTACTGGACCACGTGGGTGCTGATCTGGTGCCTGCCGCCAATCGTACTCGCACGCGGCATTCGCCAGAAGGACCGCTTCGTCATCGCGGTGGGCGTGATCGTCGCCACCCTGACTCTCGTCTGCAATAAGCCTTATCTCGGCTGGCAGCGGCATACCTGGGATCCGATGCTTCTGGGCATTGGTTAACCGGTGTCGCAGTCTTCCTCCGATGCTGGCTGGCCCGTGGTCCGGGAGGAATTCGCCACGGCTTTACCGCTGCGCGCCTATCGGGAAAGGACAAACACTGGATTAACGTCGGGGCGACCGTATTCGGCCCGCTACCCCACTCGATAACGCCAGGCCCGCAAACGAGCAGTCAGGACTTCCGCTTCGGTGGGGGACAGACGGGAGGCGGAGGCGCCGGCGGCGATTTTTGATGGGCTCCCAGTGGATGGGTCGTCGGCTGACGTAGCGAAGAATCCCCATAGACACGCACCTCAACGAACTTCTGCTGCCGGAGATCACTCCAAAAAAACGTCTCTCTCGTCAAAGCACATCGCCCACAATGTCGTGTCTTGGACAGGTGGCGCGCCAGATTCCACAGAAACGGGCTTCGAGACCATAAGTCTCCAACTGAAAGACCATACTGAGCGCGCGGCTGGGAGGCCGCCAGTATGGCGCATCGGAATACATCGAAACGCTCCAAGGCAAGAAGTATGCTTCGACTAGCCGATTTGGAGCAGTCGAAGAATGCGGTTCTTCACTCGCTCGGCGCGGCCAGTTCGCAAGAATCATACGGTCACGCCATCGACGAATTTATCGGGTGGTACTGTTCCGAACCACGTCTGGCATTTAACAGGACCGTCGTCCTCCGGTACCGGTTCTTTCTCGAACAGAAGAACCTAGCCCCCTCGACGATCAATGTGCGATTGGCCGCCGTCAGACGCCTCGCCTATGAAGCCTCCGATACCGGCCTTCTGAGCCCTGACCTGGCTGCAGGAATCCGTCGCGTCAAAGGCGCAAAGCGTCTAGGTGCACGGATTGGCAACTAGTTGACCGTCGATCAATCCAGAACCCTGCTCGGCGAATCGCCGTCAAGCAGCCTCCGAGGTAAACGTGATCGGGCGATCCTGGCGCTGCTGATCGGATGCGGACTGCGACGGGCCGAACTTGTTGGACTCGGAACGGAAGACTTTCAGATCCGCGAGGAGCGCTGCGTGATTGCTGATCTGGTTGGCAAAGGAAAGCACATTCGGACCGTTCCTGTTCCACTCTGGGCGAAACGCGCCGTCGACGAGTGGATCACGGCGGGCGGCATCAACTGCGGGGCGATCTTTCGTCGAGTAAGTCGACTAGATAAGATCTGGGGCGATGGAATCACGCCGAAGGCCATCTGGCACGTGGTGAAAGCGGCTGCCAAACGTGATGAGATCAAGAATCTGGCTCCTCACGACTTGCGTCGCACCTGTGCTCGGCTATGCCATCTCGCGGGCGGAGAACTTGAGCAAATTCAGTTTCTACTTGGACACGCATCGGTTCAGACAACCGAGAGGTATCTCGGCTGCAAGCAGAAACTCGGCCAAGCCGTGAACGACAACCTCGGACCGGAAGTCACCTGATACGTGGCAACGGCCCCGAACCCGACTTCGCGGGAGTCAGGATTCGGGCGAACTGACCCCTCAAAACCCAGCAGGCCTCTGCTCTCGAACGCCGAAGATTCTCTCCAGCGCCAACCCCGCGCTGCCCAGCGTCCCCTCATCGAACAGCCGCCCGATCAGCGTCACCCCGTGCGGCACCCGTCGCGGCGGCGATAACTTCGGCAACGGATGCTGCGGGTCTGGCGCCCAGTCGCTCCGCGTCTCCGATACTTCCACAAAGCCAGCGCGCAAGGTCAGCGACGGGTGCCCGGTGAAGTTGGTGATAACGAGCATTTCGTCGCGCAGTGACGGTACCAAGAGCAGATCGACATGCGAAAAGACGCGCGCCATCTCCTCGGCGACCTTGCGGCGGAAGCGATCTGCCTGCACGAAATCGACTGCCGATAAGAAGCGCGACTGGCGAAAGATGTTCGGCCACGCATCGGGAACCTGCTCTTTGAGTTGGTTTACGCCTCCGCTGAGCGTCAAATCTTCGAAGGCCGCCGCCGATTCCGCGAAAAGAATAAGGTTGAGCGAATCGTACGGCCAATCCGGTATGGAAACCTCCACCGGCTTCATCCCGGCCTGCTCTACTGCCTTGAGTGCCGCACGATCGACCTCGGTGGCGGGAGCTTCCTGCATCCACTTCGGAAAGTAGCCGACGCACAGACCCTTGACGCTGGCGTTGGCGTCGAAGTCGAGATGGCTGGGTACGCTGGCCAGGTCGCTCGCATCGAGGCCGGAAATGGCATGCAGTACCAGCAGCGTATCTTCGACCGAGCGCGTCATCGGACCCAGCTTGTCCAGCGACCAGCAGAGCGTCATCGCTCCGCTGCGCGGCACGCGTCCGTAGGTCGGTCGCAGCCCCGTCACCCCGCAGCGCATCGACGGACTCACGATGCTGCCTCCAGTTTCACTGCCGATCGAGAATCCGACGAGCCCCGCAGCAGTGGCCGCTCCGGGTCCGGCGCTCG
>PKXK01000007.1 GCA_003132325.1 Acidobacteriaceae bacterium | reverse complement strand
TTCCATGTTGCCGCCCGGCTGGCTTCCCGTATAAGCGCGCTCGACGCCCATGCTGGTCACCATCGGGTTTCCGCGTTGCTCAGCCCAATAGCAGATAAAAGCGCCGGCGAGAAACATCAGAGCCATCGCCGCAAAGATCGCCCAGCCCTGGCGGGTATCCCGCACCGCCTTGCCGAACATGTATGTCAGGCTGGCCCCGAGGGAGAGGATCAGCAACATCTGGAGCAGGTTGGACAGTGGCGTCGGATTTTCGTACGGATGGGCAGAGTTTGCATTGAAAAATCCGCCGCCATTCGTTCCCAGTAACTTGATGGCTTCTTGTGAGGCCAATGGGCCTTGCTCGATGGTCTGAGAAGCACCTTCCAGAGTCATTGCCGTGACTGGCCCTTTGAAGTTTTGTATGGATCCTTGCCCGACGAAAAATAGCGTCGCCAGGATGCAAATGGGGAGCAGGATGTAAAGCGTGCAGCGGGTAACGTCCACCCAGAAATTGCCGATGGTCTTGGCAGTATGGCGCGCAAACCCGCGGATCATCGCAACAGCAACGGCCATTCCTACCGCGGCGGAAACAAAATTTTGGACCGCGAGCGCCGCCATGTTCGTGAAGTAGCTGACAGTGGTGTCCGGAGAATAGGACTGCCAGTTCGTGTTGGTCAAGAAGCTGACGGCCGTGTTAAATGCCAGGTCTGGCGTCATCGGCGTGGCGCCCTGGGGAGCCTGAGGCGTTGAAAAGTGCATCGGGTTTAGCGGGAGATGTCCCTGCAACCGCTGCAGCACATACACGAACAAAACGCTGAAGATACTCAGCGAGATCATAGACGCCGAGTAGCGTATCCAAGATTGCTCCTCATTCTCGCGGACGCCGCCAAGCCAGTAGATCAGGCGTTCCAGCGGGCGAAGAATGGGATGAAGGAAGGTCCGCTCGCCCTCGAAGACACGATACATGAAAGTCCCAATAGGCTTTGTAATGGCAACCAGGAGAGCAAAAAAGATCAGGATCTGGGCAATACCGAGTAAAGTCATCTCACCACCTCAAAATTTTTCCGGCCGAAGCAAGGCGTACATCAGATAAACGAACAAAAACGCTGCGACGACTCCCGCAATCGCGTATTCCATCGAACCCTCCCTAAAGGCGATCCGACGCCTTAGTGAAACCCCACATCAGAACAAAGAAGACGATCAAAATACCCACATAGAAAAGATCCAGCATGATTCACCTCAAAATTTTTCCGGCCGAAGCAGGGCGTACATCAGATAAACGAACAAAAACGCCGCGACGATTCCCGCAATCGCGTATTCCATGGAATCCTCCCTAAAGGCGTTCGGACGCNNATGATTCACCTCACCCCTACTTCGAGCAACGCCGCATGATAGCCTGCTTGGGACATGAGGCGTGCATGATAAATATGTCTCGCACGGTTCTTTTCAAGTTGCTGACTTCCCGGAGCCCGCATTCACGCTACGTATGCGCATCGAGATGTTCCCCTCAGAGATGAAAGAAGCGGCAGTGATGGTAACTTCCAAGACCAAAGCTTGCCTGTGCATGGACATGAGTTTGCGGAGTTGCGGTCTCACTGAATCCAAAAGTCCTGACGCCGATGTGGAACATGTAGCCTCGCCAAAATGGATTGAGGAAACACCCTTTCGAGGAAGGTTAAGAGAGAGTGTCGCTCTCAAGTTCCTTGCCAATAGAACTGCCGTTCGCAGCGCAGCCAGAGCGTCCTCCAGATCTCCCAACAACAGAGTGACTCCCACTATGGCAGATGAATTTGGCGAAACGTCATCCCCGATGCAGGAAGGCACACTTTCCATCGTTTGAATGGCCGGTCGAATTAGAGTTTTCGTCTTCATTGAAGATCCGATTTCGTTCCTCTCTTCAGGCCAACAAAAACAATGCGATGACCTTTGGATCGAAGGGCTCTCGCCATCCTACGCTCTGCCGTGGGCCACCAGTGTTTCCGGCCACCAATGACGACCAAGGAGTTTGGCCTTAGCGCCTGCAAGAGAGTTTCGACCTGATCTCGACACAGATACAAATGAACGCTGGGCTCGAAGGTGCCCAGCTCCAGGCGACAAACCAAGTCGGAAAGAAGACCTTCGGTAAAACGAACAGACACTGGCGGTTTATCAAGAGGCAATGCATACGGCACAGCGATCGCCGCTCGTACTCGGGTGCATGCTCCGAGATCCCGTGCCAATGATCCAGCGGTCTTCAGGGCAGCCGCCGTAGCTTGGGGATCGGTAAAGATGACGTTTACTTCGAGCCGTCCCGACCCAAGCCCTTCAGCCGTTTCCCAGCTCACTGATGGCCGCGCCGGCTTCGCGATTGCGCTGTTGCATTGATCTTTCATCACGCCCATCCACTACGGATTGTGCAGTGAACGGGATAAACAGCGCATAAACGGGGCCTAACAACGGCATAAACCAGCTTCAGTCAAACCCGCCGTCTTGGCGGAGCTCTTCAGTGTGGGAGGTGGAAGCGGTAGCCAGCCCAGGCATCGGTAACCAGGAAGCGGGGCTTGGAGGGATCGGGTTCGATCTTCTTGCGCAGGCGGTTGACAAAAACCCTTAAATATTCCACTTCGTCGCCGTAGTCCGGGCCCCAGACAGCCTGTAGCAGCTCGCGATAAGCAATTGTCTTGTTAGGCCGTATGAGGAAGTACGAAAGCAAATCGAACTCCTTCGCCGTGAGGCGGGAAGTGCGGCCGCGCACGGTTACCTGCCGTGAGGGAAGATCGATTTCAACACCTTCCAGCGTGAGTTGTCGCAATCCCGCGTCATCGGGAGCCTGCGGTAGTCGGCGCAAAGTCGCGCGAATCCGAGCAAGCAGTTCTGGCGTGCTGAAAGGCTTAGTAACGTAGTCATCGGCGCCGGCGTCGAGCGCCTCCACCTTGTCTTTTTCGGTGTTGTTGACGGTTAACATGATGATCGCAATGTCAGAACTGGAGCGCATGAGTCGGCAGGTTTCGATTCCACCGGTCCCGGGCATGTTCATATCCAGCAACACTAGGTCGTAAGTTTCCGACCGCAGCTTATCCAGGGCCTCTTCCCCGGTGCGTGAATCGCTTACTTGATAATGACGAGCGGTCAGAGTTGCCTTCATTGCGCGACGAATCTGGGGGTCGTCGTCCACGACGAGGATGCGGCCTGCGCTCATTCGGTACTCTCCACTGGTGCGATCGGCAACGAGAAGCAAAACTCTGAGCCTTGGTCTGGGTTGCTTCTGACCCAGATTTCCTCACCATGCGCACGGATGATCTCACGGGCAATCGCAAGTCCCATGCCTGTGCCTTTGAGGTGTTGCCCTCTACTACCGCGATAGAACTTATCGAAGATCCGAGTTTGTTCATCCTCGCTGATGCCTGGCCCTTGATCGGTCACGTGAATGATCACACCTCTCTCGCTAGCATGTGCGCCAATCAAAATGGGACTGCCCGGCCGAGAGTACTTCACTGCGTTATCGATCAAATGCGCGATCATCAGCACTATTAGCTCGGCGTCCACGAACACCAAAGGCAGCTCATCCGCCACCTGCAATTTGAGGTCTCTGCCGTCCGTTAGAGACTTCGTCTGCCGAAGGGCAGCGGAAAGCAAGGAGCTTGGAAAATGAACCCCCCGATTCAATTGAAACTTGCCACCCTCGATTCGGGCTAGTTGAATCGCTTCGGTGACTAGTCTGGCTAGACGGTCCGCTCCCTCATCGGCAATTGTGATCAATCCGCGCTGTTGCTGCGAAAGCGATTCCTCGGGATTCGAAAGCAAATCAGTCGTAACGGCTTTAATCGACGTAAGCGGAGTCTTGAATTCGTGAGCGATCGCATCCAGAAGGGTGGATTTCAACTCCTCGCTCTGTCGGGCAACTTGGGCACGGTTGGCCTCCTCCTGGGCGCGTGCCTTTTCCAGTCCCACGGCCACTAGGCTCATAAGAGACTGCAGTGCGGCATCAGACATGAAGGCGTGTTTGACTGCCAAACTGCCAATCGGTTCTCCGCCAAGTCGGATCGGCGTTATAAGAATTTCGTCACCTTCTTCGTGTAGCACACTGGATTGGATTGCGGACTCACGCAGCTTAGCATCAATAGCATCAATGTTGGGAAACGCTTCTGGGCCAGCCACATAGACTTCATGGCTGTTGCGATCATACAGCGCCACTGCAGGACACTCAAACGCATGGGCGATTTGGTGTGCGATCTGCTTCGCGGTGGGCTGCGTTGTATCGGTGAGCAGTATGGCACGGCTGAGGGTATATAACCGTTCCATCTCGCGCTGCCGGTCCAGCGCCTCTCTTCGTTGTCGTTTCAATCGAGCTGAAAGCTGACTGGCAGTAAGGGCCGTAGTCACAAAGGCAAAGAGGGCGACCCAGTTTTGCGGATCGGCGATGGTGAATGTCCCAATAGGTGGCAAGAAAAAGAAGTTGAAGCACAACATTGCAACAACGGAGGACACGCTTGCTTCCAGAAGTCCTCCCACCGTAGCAATCACGAGGATAGCGACCAGATAGAAAAAGCCTACGCTTGTGGCATTCACGTGGATCAGACGAACAAACACAAACGTGATCGCGGCGACAAGACTCAAGGCAAGCAAAAGGCGCAAGGTTAAGCGCATGGCCTTCTGCGGAAAGTTTTCGGAGACGGAGTGAATCTTCGATTCGGCCGAAGTAACCATTGGATTAGAATACCGCTTTCTGACTTGGCGATGTTCCCAGGGCAGGATTCCCTTGACCAGTGGATTGATTGCGCATCCGTGGCTTAAGTGCCAGAGTGATTCAATTATGCCGCGCCGTGACCAAGAGCAGGATAATGCCCCACAGTAGCCTTGAGTGTCCCTAAACGGGGCATAAACATAGTCTGAACAATACATAAACGAAAGAAACATCTACTTGGGGCCATCGCCCCAACGCCAAGTTGATGGACTTGAATTTACCGCTTGGGGTCCGAAGTACCCGATGATGGCGAACGTCAGCGTCTGTTGGTGGCGCTTGAAGCCGTGGGCAACCGATGCAACGAGGACAACATTCTCGCAGCCTTGACCATAACGGTCTAACTGCGAATTCAGGCGACCGTAAGCCTTTCTAAGGCAGTCAGGCGAATGAGCATCGGTTTCAGCTCTTCTGTGTCGATCCTGTGTTCGCAACCGGCGACTACCCGTTTCGCCCGCTCCAGAAGCGTCCTTCTGAGCGTTACGTCTTGAGTGGCGACAGCAATGTCACCGAAAGCGCGCAGCAGACGCATGCTGACTGCGATGTCCATCTTCGAGTACATACGTATCTGCTCAAATGCCGAGTCCAGCAATCGTTCGAGATCGATCCATCGGATGCTGACGCGAGCCACCCCTTTCAGATCATAGAGCAGCGGCTCCGGCATTTCCCTAGATATAAAGCGGATCAGGAGGCGACTCAAGTGGTCAACGCAGGTAATCGCCGTGGTAGGATCGTTCACTGCGGGCGAGATCGCTTTGAGTGCAATGTCAACGATCTGCAGGACCCCAAATTCTACGTCCTGCTGCAGAGTTCTGGATGGTGCGAAGTCGAACGCCCCTCGGAACTGGCCGATGTGTTCAGGAGATAGCCGTTCCGGTTTGTAAACCATGAGCAGTGGAGTCCCTGCCGGAACGAACTGGCCGACCCGCCTGACCACGCGAACCCTCACGCGGTAGTAAATAGCCAGATCGAGAAGACGCTTTGTATCGACGAAGCGGATATAGCCAGAGACATCACTCAAGACGGGCTTATCCCACGTGCTTAGGTCATTCCTATCTGATAGTTCGAGACGACATTGTCCGCGCGGCAATGGCATCACGTCATCAATCACAACTTCTGTCTCCGACGCAATCCGGTCCACAATATGATTTACGCTGATCGCCTGGGATATGTGGTGAATAAAGAAGAGCAGCAATCCTACGCAAGTTATCGCCAGCAGCATTGCTCCCGTGACGGTAGCGACAGGCGCGAAGGGTTGTGGCAGGGAGTGCGCCGCCGGAAGCGCCGCCGTGCAATACAGGAAGGTGCCAAGGAATATGCCAAGCGTCCATTGCGTTACCCGGTCTCTTGCAAAGCTAACAATGATACGCGGGGAGAACTGCATTGAGGCCAGCGTAAGTGTCATCAACAGAATTGCGAACACGATGGAAACGACAGTCATAATTGAAGCAGCGATGCCGGCGAGGATGACTTGGGCCACCTGAGGGTCGGCGCGAGAGAGGAAAAGTACTTTGGGTACCCAGCTACCGAACGCGGGGTCGGACTCCTCAAGCCACGAGAGGAATGCACCGACACAACCCAGCGTCAATGCAATAGTCAACGGCCGGACGAGGAAGCCGCCACGCAAGTTGTACACAACGTAGCGAAACAGCAATCTGAACCGTTCGGTCACAGCTTTACTTTACCAAACGAAGTTTCAGACGGCATTCCCATTTTTGATCCGCGGTTTCGACAAGCGCCGTTGTGGAAGACATCTCTGGACGAGGAGATTTCGGCGCAGCCACTAGCCCCTTCTACAAGGCCAGATCTTCAAAAGGTCATTTACCTCCGTACGAGAACTCATTCCTGCTTCGTAGCAGGCGAGGACCTATGCGGCAGCATCGTGGTGTTCCTTCGCCGCGTCCTTGCCTTTCACGTCGCGTGACTCCGAATCATCCGTACTAGAAAGAAAGCGGTCCCAAGTACCCTCGCTCCAGATTGCAATCGAAGCGGGTCCGACAAGTTGCAGCGGCACAACGTTCAACTTCGGCGATGCGATCCACAGGTCATCGTCGGAACCGCTCCGGGACTCTTGCCTCAGTTCCTGCCCGAAATGAAAGAGGCAGTACAGCAGAAAACCCTCAGCCGCAACGCACAGACTCACAAAAATCATAGTGGCCATGATGCCCTCCACTTGCCGCGATATCGCATGGGCTTTATCATTCACGATTCCCACACTACCTCTCGCGCTCTAAACGACGCATAAACGGCCCGTGAAAAATGCATAAACGGCGACCGGCGTCTGGCTCCTCACTTTGTAGCGCCGCTTCCGACGCTGGGGCTGTGACGAAGATTACTGGTTGTCATGAGCGGCGATACCCTGCCAAGTCACGAGGGAGTTGTTCGAAAAAAGGAGTTGTTGTAGACGTTGTTGCGGCCGTAGTCATAATTGATATATGCGCCGACTTTGCTCGATGGCGTCAGCGTCAATGTCGTGTCGAATAGGTGCTTCCATCCACTGTTCGTCCCAGTATTCTCGGGGCCTCCGTAGTAGTTGAACGCCCAACCGGCCTTGGCATAAGTCGCCGCCAATGTGCCCCCGAGGGTCTTCCCGCTGTTGTTGTCCACGGTGTTGTTCCAGCCGTTCACGACCTGGAACCCAGTGGTCCAGTGTTTGCCAACCGGCAAAGACGTACGCAAGCCAAAGTGGTAATACGGGACGGCCCAGGCAAAGAGCAGCGAGCGGGAGTAGTTCCAGTTGGAATACGACTCGATTACTTCTGCGCCAGCGCTGCTGACGAACTTACCGAAATCTACTTCGAAGCCCTTAGCCTTGATTGGTTTGAACAGGCATTACCACTCCTGCGTGCGGCCAACTTCGACGCCGTGCTGCTGGACATTAATTCGTTTTTGCCGTAATCGACGTTGATATAGGCGTTAAACTTGTCCGCCGGTGTCAGCAATAGAGTGTTGTCATACAGATTGCGCCAGCCCTTGCTGGTGCCAGTGTTCTTATGGTTTCCTTATATTGTTGCCAAACATGAATCCTATTTCAGCGACGGCTCGGGGCTGGTTGTCGTTCATGCCCGTGGGACCGAAGACGTAACCTGGCGTGTAGCTGCTTGCATGAACCCAAGAAACGTCTCCGCGAAAGAAGAAGCCTCCGTATTGAAAGGTGGGCGTCAGAGTGGCCGACCAGGCCGCGCTGCCCGGTCCGAACATCAGGTTGACAGCTTGATCAGCGACGCTCCCCGTGCTCGTGATATATTCCCCGCGTCCTGCGAGCGAGAAGCCGTGTTTGAAGGTGCGACTCATCAGGAGCGCACCGCCTCGCGTCCTTGCCCCCTTCGTGATGCCGATCTTCAGGTTAGTCGGCACATCGCTGAATTGAAAGTAGGGCTGGACGATCCAGGACCCCTTGGTGTACGTGTAGATGACGGCGTACATGCTGCCGTTGTTTTGCACGGGTGTGGCGGCCGTCTGAAAAGCTGTCTGCCCCAGGTTGCCCATCCCCTCGAACGCCAAGCTATGGGGCCCATTAGCATAAGTTAACGAACCGCTCAGCCAACTGTAGCGGTTGGAATAGAACCCGTCGTTCCAACTCAATGAGGCAGTGAATTTTCCCATCGTCTGATTCACTTGAATTCCGCGAGTGACGGCGTTTTCCTGGTTCCACAACAGGCCGCGCTCGATGTTCATGTTTTGGAAGGTGAACGTTGACTCGGCGCCCATCAGTGTCGGTAGGGCACCGATCAGAAAGGAGGTGTTCTTCCCCGCCTGCAGCTTCAGAAAGGCGACGGGCAGCGGGCCATAAAAGTCGGTCACCGTTTTGTCGGTGGCGAGGAACGGCACCCCTAGGGCCGGAATATTATAGGCGCCCGCCTGCAGGTAGAACTGAAACCAGCCGTCGGTCCTTTGAAGGACCACCTGCCCGTTACTTAGAGCCGCTTGAGTGGAGTTATCACCCGGGATGTGATTACTCTGCCACAGGCCCATGCCGCTGAGAAAGCCGTTCACAGCGACTTTGCCGAAAGGTCCGGCGTCGAAGATGGCTGGGGGGAGTTCCTGCAGCGGACCCGTTATGGAAGGAGTGGGGAGCGCTGCCGGGGCTGGAGGCGGGGTCGTCGGCTGCTGTGCCGGCGGAGTCGAACTCGTATCCTGCCCTTGTGCTCCTGGTAATGCGACCGATGCCTCTGAGTGCGCCGCCGGTACAGCTGACTGTCCCGCAGCCGGCAGGGCTAACAACGAGCCTACTAGAAATGTGCACAGACATGTGTATACGCGCAAGTGTGCTTCTCCCTTCGATTCGGGTCCAAACGGACCAGTAAAATGTCTTGAGTCAGCCTTCCGGATCCGAAACCATGCCCAATACCAAAACATCCGGAGTACTTCAGGAAGGTTGTTTGCCATCGCGAGCATGGCTGCAATATTAGGAGCCTGGCTCTAAACACTGCATAAACGACAGCTTACAATTTTGTAAACAGGATGGAGTGAGCTAGAAGAGATCACTCCGGCAGCCGCAGGCGATAGCCAACCCAGGGCTCTGTGAGCAAGTACTTGGGAGTTGTGGGCTTTTGCTCGATTTTCTTTTGCGCAGGCGATTGATAAATACGCGGAGGTATTCTGTTTCATCGCCGTATTCAGGTCCTAGACTGCATGTAGCAACTCCCGACGACTGACGGCCGTCTTGGGATGAGGCGCCAAATAGAACGGTAGCTCGAACTCCTTTGCAGTCAGGTGTACTTGTCCATGTGGTCCTTTGACCTGTCGCGCTTCAAAGTTGATCTCGATGAGTCCCGGGTGCATGTGCGAGAGTCCAAGAGACCCCTTTGTTGATTCCGGTCGCACTCAAAGGAGTCAAGTACCAACCCCTTGGAGCCGACGCTTTGCTTCGCCGAAATCTGCTGATTTGGGGACTTGGGGGCGTAATCGTACCGTTCATTGGTATCAAATTGATTGATGTTTTCATGGTCGGTCTGCATCTGGCTGCCTGAGTCGGGAGGTTTATCATGTCACGATATATTGCCAAGAGCGCTTTCCTGCTATTGATCACGGTCGTGATCGTCTGCGGTATCTTTCCGGGCGCGGTATGGGTCATCGGACACGTTTTCTTTCCTTTTAAGGCGGAAGGCAGCTTGTTGACGGGCCCCGATGGGCAGGTGGTCGGCTCCAAACTGATCGCGCAACCATTCACGACTTCCGGTTCTGGCCTCGATCCCGACATTACCCTGCAGAACGCTGGATACCAGCTGGATCGAGTCGCTTCCAAATGGGCTGCTGACACTAAGCGTGATCCCGCGGCAACCCGTGGAGAAATCGAGCAGATACTTCAGGCCAATGCCAAAGCTCCGTTTGGCGGGCTGGCAGGGGAAAAGATGGTAAACGTGTTGGAGGTCAACCTAGAGCTTCGCAAACATTACGGAGCGCTTAAGTAAGTTCGCTGTCATCAAAGGAAGCTCAGTCCTGCGGGGAGCCACAGAAGCAGAAACGAACTGCGTTCCTTGGGTGGGACGTCCCAGGGACGCGACCGCTTTCTTAAGTTCCACTGCAGCTGACAACGAGCTGGCTGCACACTATCAGACAATTGGTGGAATCCTGCCGGACTTCAGCCTTCTAGTTTGAACCGCGTTGATGCGAGGGCGTAAAGCGGTCTCCAGACGAGGCGGTTAATCGTAACGACCATCACGGCCATCATCAGGGTGGCGGCCAGGAGCAGACGATAATTGCCACTGTCGGTCGCCTGGCTAATGATCGCACCCAGACCGGTAGTCGAGATGGTTTGGCCGCGGAAGTGGAAGTATTCAGCCACGATGCTCGCATTCCATGCGCCGCCCGAGGCCGTGACCAAACCCGTGATCAAGTAAGGAAATATTGCAGGGAGGAATAGTCTTCGCCAGCGCTCGGCCACGCTCAGCTGGTACGTATTGCAGACTTCTTTCAAGTCCGCCGGTATTGCCATCGCACCGGCGATCACGTTGAACAAGAGGTACCACTGAGTGCCCAGAAGCAGCAGTACAATCGAGCCGATTCCGAGACCACCTCCGGCGCGAATCAGCACGAGAAGAATGATCGGGAACAGCGCCGTCGCCGGTACCGATGCAGCAATCTGCGCAATCGGCTGCGCGATGGCAGATAGCCTGGGCCGTAACCCGATTGCGACTCCGACGGGAATAGTCCATAGAGCTGCGAGTAGCAGAACAGCTTCTACCCGCAAGAATGTCGCTCCTGCGCCCCAAACAATATGGCGCAATTCCGCCGACGACATCGTTGCCAGGATTGCGAATACCTTTGCCACTGCGTATGCGATCGCAGCCAGTACGACAACCGCCACCGCGCGGAGAGCCCAGTGCGATACCCGGTTTTTGCCTTTTGTTAGTGACCGTGTCTCGCGCTCTTTCGCGAAGTACAAATCCAACCTTTCGCGAAGCGGCAAAACAAGGGATCGCGTCACAAACGGAAGGAGTTTCGAACTACGCAGCAGATTCAACATTGGCGAACGAGGCACCTCGGCTGAGCCAACCTGTTCGACCTTGAACTTCTCTGCCCACGCGATCACCGGGCGCCAAACCATTTGGTCGATGAGAATGATGACACCGATCATAGTCATCAAACCCCAGACGATCGCTCGCGTGTCTCCTGCGTTGGCGGCGGTCTGAAGATAGGAGCCAAGACCCGGCAGACGAAAATCGCGGCTGCCCAGAACAAACATTTCGCACGCCATCAAGAAGAACCAGCCGCCGGCCACGGACATCATCGAATTCCAAATGAGTCCAATCGCCGCCTGCGGCAACTCGACCTGCCAAAACCGCTGCCACCACCTCAAACGATAGGCCTGCGCCGCTTCGCGCATTTCGGTGGGGATACTCTTGAGTGACGAATAGAAACTGAAGGTCATGTTCCACACCTGGCCGGTGAAAATCAGCAGGACCGATCCAAGCTCGACGCCCAACTGTCTGCTGGGAAAGAGCGCCGCCATCGAGATCATCACGCCGGGAAGGAAACTGAGGACAGGGATTGACTGCAACGTGTCGAGCAGCGGAATCATGAAGCGCTCGGCCTTACGGTTGTAGGCAGCCACGTATCCGTACACCAGCGTGAAGACGAAACTGAATATGTACGCGATGGCAAGCCGTAGGACCGAGAACAACGCGTATTTTGGCAGCGCCGCAGGATGAAGGCTGATTTCCGCTTGAGAGCTAACCGGGCCAGACCAATAGCGGGCAAACGCAATGACACTGTAAAACAGGCCGATCCCGCCCAGCACGATAGGCAACTCTCGAGCCAGAGAGGTAGCGCCCACAGGCACGATACCCCATCCTGCCGGCCGGGAAGAACCGTTATGAATGGATTGCCGCATCGGCATCAATGAAGAGGAACAGCTTCGCTGGAATTAGCGGTACCTGAGGCTTCGTTCAGGAGCAATCTATCAGTCTCCGAGTCGTAGGTGAAAATCTCAGCATATCGCCCCCAATTCAAGGCAGTGTCGATCTGGCGTTGAACATCTTCCTGGGAAAGGTGCTCGTCCAGAACGTCCCGGAAAAATTCCAAGGGAACCGCCCGGTCCGACTTCCACTCAAGAGCATTCCGAATCTGTTGAATCAGTGTGACATGACAGAGGACAGCTTCGCGAAAGAGCTTCTTTCGTGTCGCGATATCTGCTTCTGCAAATTCCTTTCCCGCCGGAGTAATCCGCACGTCTCCTTGCGTGGAATCTGCGAAGCCTAGCATGACCGCCTCGTCCACGATGGGGAAGAGATCGTCCACTTCCATCAGCAACTCTTCGGCGAGGTGGTACAAGTCCTCCTTGCCTCCGCGATCGTTAAGAAACTCAAGCAGTCCAGCCATCCCGCCGGCCGTTGCATGGGGCAACACCTGGAACGAAGGTTTGCGCAGGGAAGGCAGCTTTGTGAAAGGGCCGAATTCCAGATTGGGTTGTGTCATCACTTTGTAGATGTAATCCACGTATACGAGGAATTCAGCAGACTTCCGATCACGCGGTTGAGGCAGTGAAATGCGGAAATCAGCGCGGATCTTTGCAGGATGTGTTCCCAGAACAACGATTCGATCTGCCAGCAGAACCGCTTCTTCAATATTGTGTGTAACCAGAAAAATGCTTTTTGTGGGGATCTGATCTTTGAGCCACAACTCCATCAGCTCGCCGCGGAGGTTTTCAGCCGTCAGCACATCCAACGCCGAGAAGGGCTCGTCCATGAAAAGCACTTCGGGATTTACTGCGAGGGCGCGCGCAAATCCGACTCGCTGTTTCATGCCTCCAGAGAGTTCCTTGGGATAGGCGTTTTCAAAACCCTTGAGCCCCACCATGGCCAACGCTTGTAATGCCTGGCGATGCCGGTCCGGGTGCAGTAGCCCTCGTGCCACCAGCGGAACCTCAACGTTCTCCAACACCGTTAGCCAGGGGAATAACGCAAAACTCTGGAAAACAATGCCGATATTTGGACTACAGCAGTCCAGTGACTGGCCATGCACCAGTACCGTGCCGCTGGATGGTGCGGTCAATCCCGATAGAATTCTCAGCAAGGTCGACTTCCCGGATCCAGAAGGCCCAAGCAGGGCAAAGATGGTATCGGACTCGACGGACAGGTCCATCGGAGCGATGATCTGAATCTCCCTTCCGTCCGGTTGCTCAAAACACTTCTCAATCTGACGTGCCTGGATGATTGGTTCCCCCGGCTGTGGAAGGTGCTGTTCCGGGGCAAGCACCCTCTCCGCTTCATGGTGGCTCGAGGTCTCAGCCGCTACTGCACTCGAGAGTTCGTCCATTAGCCGCTGCCAAGCCTCTTCCGGGAGTTCGTCGAAGAAGCGCATGCGGTCGTCGGGATGCATTTTGTCAACCAAGGCCCGCATTTCTCCCGCGGGCAGCGAATGCAGCAGAACGTATTCGTGATAGTAGGGAAATTGAGCGACGACGGCAGCGGCAAGATCCAGGGGCAAGTAGCGGAACAGCGATTGTTGCTGTTCGAAAGGAAGGTCACCCAATGCCTCAGCCGACTGGAGCGCAGCGGAAGTCCGCAGCAGAGCCACAGCCTCATCCCAATGGGCCTGCGAAACCGCGTCCCGAAGCCTCTCAGCAATTGGTGAACTCATCGGAACTTGGGACTCCAGAATCGTGAACTGTCTCTCGGCTCAGTCGCCGGGCTCGAAGCGATAAGGATGCTCAGTCACGAAAGCGCTCCACGATATATCGTATAACGAACATCCCCTAGAAATGGGCAAAGTCCCCCGAAGCCTGGGTGCGCGGGAAGAGCCGGTTCCTGGGCAGTTTCGTCGTTATTGAAGACTTCGAGAGCCCGGAGCGCAACACCGCAGCGAGACTATCTTTGACGCGTGTTCAGTTTGTCGAGTGCGCGCTTCAATTGTTCAAGCTTCTGTCCAGCCTCGCCGAGTTTGCCTTCCGCCGTCAGGCGCTGGTAGTCGGCAAGGTCTTTGGCGGCTTCCGCGATGAGCGCGTTGAGATCCGCTGCGGGTTGGGGCGACGCAGCGGATGCCGGTGTGCCTTGCACCGGCTCCGCCGGGACAACCGCGGTGCTCGTCGAAGGGGC
>PKXK01000019.1 GCA_003132325.1 Acidobacteriaceae bacterium | reverse complement strand
GCACAACTGTCGAAAACAGGCGTTAACACTCATTGAGAATTCCCTAGCCGGACCCCCAGCACTTCTGAGCCAACCGGGCACGCCTCTTTGTACCTGAGGGCAGCCCTTGGGGAAAATCGCTGTAGCTCTCGAAGTCGGCCAGCAGGGCTCCCTTGTCATTGCTCTACGTTATGTGCTGGTGCTGATAAAGAAAAGATCAGTCACAGAAAAGCAGAATCGACGGATTCTACTCCGGTACCGCTGTAGGAATGGGAGTCAGCCCAGCGCAATAAGAAGCATCTAAGCTGGATTGCAGAGTTTAAACAGTGCCTGCCGGGGACGCCAAACCTAATCCGCTCGTTCGAGGGTCAATTATGATCACTGGGTCGCGGGTGGGGCCGACTGTGGAAGAAACGGGAATGCGCGCGGAAGATGTGCTGGCCAATGAAGTAGCCGAATACTCCTCCCACGACCGCATCTGCGGGGAAGTGCTTCAAACCAGTTACGCGGGTGGCAGAAACCGTGGCGGCCGTGCCGTAAGCAAGAAATTGCACCCAGGGTTGCGGATACTCGTGTGCCAGCACGCTTGCCATAGACCAGGTGAGGCCGGCATGCTGTGACGGGAACGAACTGTTCAACGCATTGTTGACCCAAAAGCGGCTGTGGCCGGAGCCTTCCAGCGGACGCTCCCGGCCGGCGATGAGTTGAGTGACGGCATCCACGCCGAGGGTGTTTCCCAGGGCTTCCAATCCTAAGAATCCGGTTTCCCGCGCATGTTCGTCTTTCCTCGCGATGCCCGAAAGATACAACACACCTGTTGTTGCCATGGTGGAATACAGGCCGACATCGGAAATGTGTTGGCTGATGGCCAGATGGTTATGCGAGATCGCTCCAGGGACATATTTGTCGGCAGCGATTAGGCCGCCAGTGGCCACCAAGAAAAGGGCGTCCCACTTCAGATTCTGGTGATGAAAAGGAGCCGAGTAGATTTCTTTCTGATCTCGGGCGCCCCGCTTGATGAGCCCCACGAAGTTCCAATCGGAGTCCTGCCGGTTAGCGGGTTGCGGGTGATCTTGGGGCGAAGATTCGCCGGGGGCTGGAAACCAAAGACGAGAGACCGGGGCATGGCTCTGCCTTAGCGTGGATGGCGCCTCTGGCAGCGCAGTTTCAGGCGCCAGTTGCGCGCTCGCCGCTAGCGACAGTCCACCGATACACAGCATTACACCGAGCCACAGCCTTGGCTTTTCGCAGCCTCTCACACATTTCTCCATTCCAGGGAGGCATTCCCTCTAGCATGGTTGCGGGTGTGTCCAACCCATGAGTATATTCGGTTCCACAGAACGTAAGAAGTTGACGAAAAATCGCGTTTGCACCAACAATCTGGTCGTTAGCGTAAACGCTGGTTCGCCAGCAATTTCAAAGTACCTTAGACAAGAGTTCAGCCTCGCGCCGCTCGTGCGGACGGGGGCGCCAGGATGGCAGTCTACCGCGAGAATGAGTTAGCGGCGGTCCTGGTCATTATCCGGATGTTCGTGGCGCCATCTCCAATATTCCGACCGTTCTTTAGCCTTCAGCCTGGAGAATTCCCGATGTGTCCTGTGCTGAGCCTCCTCCCAGGATTGGTAGGCACGGGATTCGTGGTCGTCCCAATTGTGGCAATCCTTATGGTCGCGGTCGTAGTATCCGTTGTCGGGGCAGTTTCGATCCCTATCTTTGGCCTGGATGCTTACGGGGGCAATCAGGGCCGCACCCACCAGCAGCGAACCCAGATACCGATGCAATCGCATGTATTTCTCCTTTAGCGGGATTCCATTGTTTTGGGACCACGCTGGTTCCGCTTGTACGCCACTACCTTTGGCAAAACTGCGCAATTTTGAACACTTCAGGGATTTCAGTCAGCAGTAGACCCTTGGCGGGAATCGAGCACCTTCCCGATCGTCGCCGATAGCCCCCACCTGCCGCTTCCGGCGGGCCATGTCAGGCCGAACCCTGCCAGGCCGAATGAAGCACCGGTGGGTTGATTCGGTCGACGACACAGGCATCGCGATTTTGGTTCTAAGAAGTGAGCTATCTTGCTCAGACGCGAAAGTCCTCAGCTGTCATTCTTAATTCTCCTGAGTGTGTAGACAGAGCCGCGAACGCTGATTCGCAGTTCTTATTCTTAGGTCGCTGACCGTGAGCTCCCGATCAAGCCACGGCGAAGCGGCCACATCCAGTCAATCGGCATTCTTCGTCCGTGTGTGCGCTGCGAAACCTCGCGGCGGGACACGACTCGACTCTAACCAGTCTCGAACTTTGCAATTACGGCAACACCTCCAGGCGGATGAGAGGCGTTAGCCCGCGAAACAAGGGAGGTCACACTTATGCCTCTAATTCAGTTGCTGGAAGTTCTGATCGTGGCGGGTGTCCTCCTGTGGCTGGTGAATCGCTTCATTCCCATGCAGCGGACTATCAAGTCCATCTTGAACGGCGTCGTGATCATTGCCGTGGTTCTGTGGCTCCTGAATGTTTTCGGGCTCTTTCACTCCCTTTCCGGCATGCACGTTGGAACGTAAGGGATGAGGGCAAGAGAGGCAGCAACAAAAACTAAACAACACAAGATCGATCCAATGCAACCCGGCAGACGAACGTCTGCCTGAAGAAGGAGAAACTGTGAATACTAAGATTTTGCTAACCGTCGGCATTGCCCTCAGTGTGAGTGCATTTGCTCAAACCAATCGCCAAACAACCACGGTCGTCGAGACCGTGAGTCCGACGCCGATATTCCGGGTGAACGTAGTCAGCCGCAGCGTGCAGGCCGTCAACTACAGGCATCGCAGCGGAGCCACAAAGCTGGATTTTGCGGGCACGGACTTGATGCCTTCAGCGAATGGTGAAGCCAAGGTGAACAGCAAGCGGGGATCCATCGAGATCGAAGCTGAATTTGGCAACCTGGAACGACCGACGACTTTCGGCAATGAGTATCTAACCTACGTCTTGTGGGCGATTTCTCCCGAAGGCCGGGCCGTGAACGTGGGTGAGGTGTTAGTCGGCGATAACCACCGCAGTAAGGTGAATGTCACCACGGATCTTCAGGCTTTCGCACTGATCGTTACCGCGGAACCTTATTATGCCGTGCGGCAGCCCAGCAACGCGGTAGTGCTTGAGAATGTGGTTCGCGACGACACTCGAGGAACCACCGAAGCGGTCAATGCCAAGTACGAACTCATGGAGCGTGGCGGCTACATTCCCACCGGCTACAAGTTCGACCCTGTGGTACTGAATGCCAGGTTGCCGTTGGAATTCTTCGAGGCGCGGAATGCACTGCGCATCGCTCAATCCGAGGGAGCCGAGCAATACGCCAACGACAGCTATCAGCATGCTGTCCAGTTGATGAACAATGCCGATGAATATGCAACGCGTAAACACATCGACACCAAACCGCTGATCGCAGTTTCCCGCGAGGCAGTGCAGACTTCCGAAGATGCGCGCGCCATCGCAGTCAAGAAACTGGACGAGATGCGCCTGGCCAACGAACGTCTGGCGTCGAGCGACGCACAGGAACAATCACAGGCGCAGGCCGATGACGCGATGCGGCAGAGAGACCGAGCCCAGTCCGACACCGCGAATGCTCTAGCAGCAAAGACTCAGGCAGAGTCTGACATGCAAAATGCCCAGGCCGCCAAGGCCCAGGCAGAGTCCGATGCAGCCAAGGCCCGCGCCGACGCGGCCGATGCACAATCGGCGACCGCGCAAGCTAAGTCCGATATGGCGGACAGCCAGGCTTCGTCAGCCAATGCCGTCTCCGCGGCCCAGGCTGATGCCGAGCAGTCTCGCTTAGCGGCACAGCAAGCACAGCAGGCTGCGCAACAAGCGGAAACCGATAAAGCGGCTATGCGGACGCGATTGTCCGTACAGTTGAATGAAATTCTCCAGACTCGCGACAGCGCGCGCGGGCTGATCGTCAGCATGTCCGATGTTCTGTTTGACACCGGAAAATACTCGTTGAAGCCGGGGGCTCGGGAGAAGCTGGCGAAAGTCGCCGGTATTCTGCTCGCCTACCCTGGACTCGACATTGCAGTCGGCGGCTACACCGACAATGTGGGCAGCGATGAAATGAATCAAACGCTGTCTGAGAATCGTGCTGGATCCGTGCGCGACTACCTCGTGCAACAAGGGGTGTTGAGGAATTCGGTTTCGGCCAGAGGCTTCGGCAATACTTCGCCGGTAGCCACGAATGATAACTCCTCCGGTCGGCAGCAGAACCGGAGAGTAGAACTTCTCGTGTCCGGCGAAGCCATCGGCAGCCCGGTAAATGCAACCCCAGGAAACTTACGGTAGGTCAAGCGCAGGTAACCGATCGACAATGGAGGCAACACTTATGAATCTAGTTGGATTTGTCAGCACAGCAGTTCTCTCTTTGACCCTCGTAGCCGCGGCTCCGATGTACGCACAGCAGGAGGAAGACAAAACCCCTGCCCAGGAACAGAAGAACGGCCAGCAGGAGGACAAGAATACTCAGCAGGAAAAGAAAAACTCCCAGCAGCAAGACAAGAATACCCAGCAGGAACAGAAGAGCGCCCAGCAGCAAGACAAGAATACTCAGCAGGAACAGAAAAGCGCCCAGCAGCAAGACCAGAATGCTCAGCAGGAAAAGAGAAACGCCCAGCAGCAAGACAAGAATAACCAACAGGAACAGAAAAACGCCCAACAACAGCAACGCACACAACAGGCGCAGCGCGCCAGTGGTAACGGTAGCGGCCGCATTCCCGACGACAAATTCAAGGCCAATTTTGGACGGGAACACTCGTTTCATGTCAGCCAATCCGACTACAGTAACGGTCGCCGCTTCCAATACGGCGGCTATTCGTTCGGATTTGTTGACCCGTGGCCCAGCAACTGGCTCTACACGCAAGACGTTTATGTGATCGAAATTAACGGTGTGTATTACCTGTGCAACGCATCGTTTCCTGGCGTTAACCTGGTGCTCAGCTTCACACTGTAGCCAGTTCGTCCGGGGTCGCCTGCGGACGTAACCAGCTTGACTGTGATCGACGCGAGTCCATTTTCCTGGGCTCGCGCCGTTTTTTTCCGCCGTCAGCAAGGTCGTCTCGGGAAAGAGCGTTCAGCAGATCGAATGGGAACATTTACGAAGAGTGAGCTGTAATGCACAGACTCGGCAGTGCCTCCGTGAAATCCTTGCCTTGATGCGTTTCGCCTTTCAATCCACGCAGCCCGCAGCAGCAAGGTAGGACCGGGTAACCGTAAGGATGATCCGGCAAGGTGGTTCAAAATGCGCAAAATCCGATTGCTATTGTTAGCTTTTCTGATCCTGGCCATACCGGTCGCCTCGTTCGCGCAGTTCGGCATAGCGATCACGATCGCTCCGCCCGCGCTCCCTGTGTACGTTCAACCCATGGCCCCAGCCGAAGGTTATTTGTGGACGCCCGGCTACTGGGCTTATGGAGATGAAGGCTACTTCTGGGTGCCCGGTACGTGGGTGATGGCTCCCGAGGTTGGCTTCCTCTGGACTCCCGGTTACTGGGGTTGGGGCAGCAACGCCTACGCCTGGAATGAAGGTTACTGGGGCCCGAATGTCGGCTTCTACGGTGGCATTAACTACGGCTTCGGCTATGGTGGTGTGGGCTATGAAGGCGGATATTGGAACCACGGGGCCTTCTACTACAACCGCTCGGTGAATAACGTGAACGTCACGAACATTCACAATGTTTACAACAAGACCGTGATCAACAACACCAGGATGAACCATGTCAGTTATAACGGCGGCGCCGGTGGAATTAACGCCCGCCCGAGCCGGGCAGAAGAGACCGCGGCACACGAGCAACACAGGTCGCCGACGGCGATGCAAACCCAGCATGTGCATGCTGCCAGTAGCAACCACGCACTCCTGGCGTCCGTGAACCACGGGCGGCCGGCAATTGCTGCAACTGCGAAGCCTGGGGAGTTTAGCGGTCATGGGGTGGTAGCGGCCAGGCAGGCGGGAGCACCTTATAAGGCTGCCCAGAATAAGGCCACCGAAAACAAAGCGACTGCGACTCGCTCGACTGAGAATAAGGCCGCCGCGAACAAAGCGGCTGCGACTCGCTCGACTGAGAACCGTGCAGCCCAGAATAAAGCGGCTGCGACTCGCTCGAATGAGAATAAGGCCGCCGCGAACAGGGCGGCTGCGACTCGCTCGACTGAGAACCGGGCAGCCCAGAATAAAGCGGCTGCGACTCGCTCGAATGAGAATAAGGCCGCCGCGAACAGGGCGGCTGCGACTCGCTCGATTGAGAACCGGGCAGCCCAGAATAAAGCGGCTGTGACTCGCTCGAATGAGAATAAGGCCGCCGCGAGCAGGGCGGCTGCGACTCGCTCGAATGAGAATCATGCGCAGAGTGCACCTCATGCGCAGCCTGCCGCTCGTC
>PKXK01000084.1 GCA_003132325.1 Acidobacteriaceae bacterium | reverse complement strand
CAATCACGCGGTCACGGTACTACGAAAAACGCCGCGCACGCACGCGCCAGCCCCGGCTAAACCTGGCGGCCTGGCCCCCCAGTCCCCGGTATTACCACTTAGTTACTAATGAAGTAGGGTTTTAGAACGCTCTACCTCCTATCCCCGGCGTTCATTGACTTGCCAGTTTCGCCCACGTAAGATTCGCCACGAATGATCGGCCAAACCACCTCGCACTACCGCATCGTCGAGAAGCTCGGTGGCGGGGGTATGGGTGTTGTCTATAAGGCTGAGGACACACGGCTGAATCGTTTTGTCGCCCTCAAATTCCTGCCCGAAGACGTTGCCCGTGACCCGAAT
Organism: Acidobacteriaceae bacterium; assembly: GCA_003132325.1. Taxonomy (GTDB): domain Bacteria; phylum Acidobacteriota; class Terriglobia; order Terriglobales; family Acidobacteriaceae; genus Acidiflorens. The sequence continues at coordinate 13,997 of PKXK01000084.1, read as the reverse complement.
GCACTCGCCCGCTTTCAACGCGAAGCCCAAGCCGCGTCCGCGCTAAACCACCCAAACATCTGTACCATCCACGACATTGGCGAGCAGGACGGGCAGGCGTTCATCGCCATGGAGTTTCTGGATGGGGTGATGCTGAAGTACTGCATCGGCGGGCGTCCACTTGAAACCGATCTGATCCTGTCGCTTGCCATTGAGATCGCCGACGCGCTCGATGCGGCTCATGCGGCGGGGATCATTCATCGGGATATAAAACCCGCGAACATCTTCATCACTAAACGTGGACACGTCAAAGTTCTCGACTTCGGGCTGGCGAAAAAGACTGATCCGGGTACAAAACGAGAATCCGACTCGGGCTCGGACGATCCCACGATTGGGGAGAAAGACCTCACCGCCAGAAACATCGCTCTGGGCACAGTGAGCTACATGTCACCCGAACAGGTCGCAGGCAAGCCTCTGGACGAACGCACCGATCTGTTTTCCTTCGGCGTGACACTTTACGAGATGGCCAGCGGTCGCCTGCCCTTTGACAGGGAAACCACAGGAGCGACGTTTGGGGCCATCCTCCACGAAGGCGCGGAATTACCCAGTCAGTGGAACCCGCAGCTACCTCCTCAGTTCGACGAGATCATCTGCAAAGCTCTGGAGAAAGACCGCAACCTGCGCTACCAGCACGCTTCAGAGCTGCGCACCGATCTGCAACGGCTGAAGCGGGACTCCGAGAGTGGATACCGTCTTACGACAGCAAGCTCAGGCACGGTGGCCGTACCTGAAGCTCCTGCGGTTCTGGATGCGAAGGTTTGGAAGGTTGCGCTTCCTGTTCTGCTGGTCGCCTTGCTCGTCGTTTTTCTGGTCGCGGGCGGCCTTTACTATCGTTCGCATCAGCAAAGCAAGCACCTGACCGAGAAGGACACCATCGTCCTCTCCGATTTCGACAACAAGACGGGCGATGCGATATTCGACGACACGCTGAAGACGGCGCTCAACGTCTCTCTGCGGCAATCGCCTTTCCTCAATGTGCTCTCCGACAGCGAAGTCGCCAAGACCCTGCAACTGATGACCCGTCCGGCCAGCACGAAACTCACGTCGGAGGTAGCCCGTGAGCTTTGCCAGCGGGCGGGAAGCAAAGCCTATATTGCTGGAACGGTTGCCAGTCTGGGCAGCGAATACGTGCTGGGGTTGAAGGTGGTGAATTGCCAGAACGGAGACACGCTGGCGCAGGAGCAGGTGACGGCGGCGTCCAAGGAGAAGGTGCTGGACGCGCTGGGCGAGGCTGCGTCCAAGCTGCGCGGCGAACTGGGCGAATCGCTGGCGACGGTACAGAAGTTTGATGTTCCGCTCGCCCAAGCCACCACGTCCTCGCTCGACGCGCTAAAAGCGTACAGCCTTGGACGAAAGGCTTCTAATGAGAAAGGCTCCTCCGCAGCCCTGCCGTACCATCAACGTGCCATCGAGCTTGATCCGAATTTTGCCGTGGGCTACGCGGTAGTGGGCGACGACTACTTCAGTCTCAGCGAGCTAGGGCGGGCCAGCGAGTACTTCACCAAGGCGTTCCAGTTGCGGGACCATGCCAGCGAACGGGAAAAACTGGAGATCACCGCCAACTACTATGACACGGTCACCGGGGAACTGGATAAAGCAACCCAGACGTATCAGGAGGAGATTGAGAGCTACCCACGGGAATCCGCAGCGTACAACAGGTTGGGCGTGGTGTTAGCCTTACAGGGGCAGTATGAGAAAGCCACGGAGATCACTAGGCAAGCTGTGCGCCTCGCGCCGGATGCTCTAAGTGGGTACACGAATCCCGCCAACTATGCCCTTGCCTTGCAACGCTTCGACGAGGCGCGGCAGACGATCCACAGAGCGCAGGCACGAAAACTTGATGATGCGATATTTCACTCGGCTCTCTACGCTCTCGCCTTTTTGGGTTCTGATTCCACCGCGATGGCGGAACAGCAACAGTGGTTTGCGGGCAAACCCGAAGAGAACTGGGGACTGGCGCTCGCATCCGACACTGAGGCGTACGTCGGTCATCTGGGCAAGTCGCGGGAATTGACGAAACGAGCGGTAGACGCGGCGATCCGGGCTGACAGCAAGGAAAATGGGGCGATATTTCAGGCGATTGCTGCTCAGCGGGAAGCTGCCTATGGCAATGCCCCAGAAGCCCGGCAGTCGGCGGCAAAGGCTCTGAAGCTGGCTCCCGCGAGTCAGGGCGTCGAGAGCGAAGCCGCGCTTGCGTTTGCGATGGCAGGCGATACGCCACGAGCCGAGTCCTTGGCACAAGACTTAGGGAAACGCTTCCCGCTGGACACCCAGATGCAGTCGCTCTGGCTGCCTGCGATTCACGCACAATTGGCGCTGGACAAAAAGAACCCGCCTGTCGCTTTGAATGCCCTGCAAGCTGCTTCCCCTATCGAGTTGGGGGAAATTGCGTTCGTCCTCAATATTTCCTGCCTCTATCCGACATACATTCGCGGGGAGGCATATTTGGCAGCCGGACAAGGCGCTCCTGCCGCCGCTGAGTTCCAGAAAATTCTCGACCACAGCGGCATCGTCTGGAACTGCTGGACGGGAGCGTTGGCGCATCTGGGCGTGGCGCGTGCCAATGCTTTGCAGTCGAGAACCTCGCAGGGAGCGGCTGCCGATGCCGCCCGCGTCCGGGCGCTCGCCGCCTACAAAGACTTCCTCACGCTTTGGAAAGACGCCGACCCCGACATCCCCAACCTGAAAGAAGCCAAGGCGGAATACGCAAGGCTGCAGTAGTCATGACGGCCATTCTTCTTAGGACCGTCATCCGTTTCACCTCTGCACTTGGAGATTTCATAACTGTTGTTATCGCATTATAGAAGGGCGCCCCTCTTGGAATAGGTTGTGATTGTTCGCACCACCACCTACGAAAAGGAGCGCCCTCATGGACAGTGAGAAGTATATTGGCCTCGACGTTCATCAAGCAACCATCGTGGTCGCGGTGATGGATTCCAGCGGCAAGTTAGTCATGGAATCCATCCTGGAGACCAAAGCAGCAACTAGTGAGGCGCTGTCCGGCGGGACAAAGGTAGCTGTTGCTTTCGGGAAGATAAGTAAACCGCTCGGGACCGTAGAGCGGACTGTTCTTGCGGAGAACACTATCCCGCGTGCGCGCCATGTCGGCCAGGAATCTGCGCCAGGTAGCTTTGCCCGCACATCACGGCCAAGACGCCACTCGGACATCGGTTGCCCGACCGTACGCGCAGCTTCTCGCGAAATTCAGGCTGCTTGACGATATGATCGCGCGTCCTGCACCACTTCATGAACATGGCGACGTAGCTACGCCAGATTTGCGTCGAGAGATCATTGGTTTTCCAGGTCGCGGCCCATTGGTCAAGGTGGTCGGACGTGATCTGTTCCATGCGCGTGACCGGCTCGCGGGCGGCGAGGTTCGCGCGGTCGAGGAAGTCCAGCAGGGTTATGTTCTTTGTCCGCTTGTTCTTGTACTCGCTCGGCTTGCGACGCCTGAATGGCACGACGCAATTCTTGATATACTGCGCATCGAGCGAGCGGCTCGGATGCCGCAGCGAGGCTTCGTGCTTTAGGCCAGTATTCATGCGGCTTTCAGCGCAGACTATTGTTTGAGTATCTAATAACGGCTGGATTTCGCCAAGCGCGATCTGTAGCCAACTCGTGGTGTAAGTACGGTTCGTATCAGGGCACGACTTCAGTCGTGCCGAAAATGTTCTAATTGGATCCGCCTTTAGGCGCTGGATCTCGGAATTCAGTTTCGCTGCGGGCCGCTAGCGACTACGACTATGGACCATCTCGACCCCACACCCTCCGCCGCAAAAGAAAAGGACCCCGTCTGCGGGATGGACGTAAATCCCGCATCCGCCCGCTTCAAAGCGCTGCACAACGAAAACGAATATTTCTTCTGCGGCGCCGGTTGCCTCGCAAAATTCCAGGCGAATCCCGAGCAGATTCTGTCCGCCCCGCCCAAGCCAATGCCAATCGCCAAGCCCATGACGATGACATCGGGATTGGTGTCTCTCGGCAATCCGGCGGATAGTTCGAAGGATAGTCCGAAGGGCAGCTCGAAAATGGTCTTGCCAACCCTCCTGCCAACAATGACCAAGCCGGCTGCGGCTGTTAAAGCTCCTCTGCCGGGCGCGTCTGGAAAAGACACCCGGGCTTACGTTTGTCCCATGTGTCCGGAGGTGCGGCAGATCGGGCCAGGCCCCTGTCCTAAGTGTGGAATGGCGCTCGATCCCGAGTCGCCCGCGCTTCCGGCGAACAAGACCGAATACACCTGCCCCATGCATCCGGAAATCGTGCGCGCCGAGCCGGGGAGTTGTCCGATTTGCGGCATGGCGCTGGAGCCGCGCACGGTTACCATCGAAGAAGACAATCCCGAACTGCGCGACATGACGCGGCGCTTCTGGATCAGCTTGACCCTGACCGCGCCCCTGTTGGCGATTGCCATGGGCAGCATGTTGTGGCCGCACGCGTTCACGGCATCGCCGTGGAACTGGGGACTGCCGTGGCTGGAATTGCTGCTCTCGACGCCGGTAGTCCTCTGGGGCGGCTGGCCCTTCTTCCAGCGCGGATGGGCGTCACTGGTAAACCGCAGCACCAACATGTTCACGCTGATAGCCATGGGCACGGGCGTCGCCTACCTGTTCAGCGTGGTAGCGACTTTGTTTCCGCGGATCTTTCCGGCGTCATTCCGCAGCATGGGCGACCGCCCGGATGTTTACTTTGAAGCGGCGGCGGCGATCGTCACGCTCGTATTGCTAGGGCAGGTACTGGAGTTACGCGCCCGCAGCCGTACATCGAGCGCGATCCGGGCGTTGCTCGATCTCAGCCCGAAGATGGCGCGCGTAATTCTGCCGAGTGAAGACGGATCTGAAAGTGACCGCGACATTCCGCTTGAACAGGTGAAGCCGGGAGATCGCCTCCGCGTGCGTCCGGGAGAAAAGATTCCCGTCGATGGCGTCGTGCTCGATGGCTCGAGCGTAGTGGACGAGTCCATGATCACGGGCGAATCCGTCCCCGTGCAGAAGACGGCGGCCTCGCATGTAATCGGCGCAACCGTAAACGGCAACGGATCTCTCGTCATGCGAGCCGAACGCGTCGGCCGCGAAACCATGCTGGCGCAGATCGTGCAAATGGTAAGCCAGGCACAGCGCACCCGCGCTCCCATCCAACGCCTGGCGGACAAAGTTGCCGGTTGGTTCGTTCCGGCCGTGATCGCGATTGCTGTAGTGACGTTCATAGCCTGGGTAAGCTTCGGACCCGAGCCGCGTTTCGCACATGCCATCGTAAACGCCGTGGCCGTGCTGATCATCGCGTGTCCGTGCGCACTGGGCCTGGCAACGCCGATGGCGATCATGGTCGGCACCGGACGCGGCGCGCATGCGGGTGTGCTCCTCAGAAATGCCGAGGCGCTCGAGACGCTCGAAAAGGTCGACACCATCGTCTTCGACAAGACCGGGACGCTGACCGAGGGCAAACCGAAAGTGGTGGCGATGTCGACCGCGGGAATTTCACCCGGCATCTCAGAAGACGAGCTTCTGCGGCTGGCGGCGAGTTTGGAGCGCGCCAGCGAGCATCCGCTGGGTGCGGCGATTGTCCTAAAGGCGAAGGAACGGAAGCTGAGCTTGAACGAGCCCGCCAATTTCCAATCCATACCGGGCCAAGGCATACGCGGGACCGTAGAAGGGAAGAGCGTAGCGATTGGAAACATGGCGCTGATGAGCGCGGTTGGAGCTTTCGGGAGCGAGGAAGCAGTTCTTGCCGGCCGGCCCGCCGCATCCACCGCAATTTATGTAGCGGTCGATGGCAAGTACGCCGGCAACATTGCCGTTGCGGACCCCGTGAAGGAATCCACCGCCAGGGCGCTGCGCGAGTTGCAAGCCCAGGGAATCAGGCTGGTCATGCTCACCGGCGACAACCAAGCTACGGCTCAGGAGATTGCGCGGAGCCTCGAAATCGCAGACTTCAAAGCCGAGGTTCTACCCGCGCAAAAAGCCGAGATCGTCAAGAGCCTGCAGAACGAAGGCCGCGTAGTTGCGATGGCCGGCGACGGCATCAACGACGCGCCCGCGCTGGCGCAAGCCCACGTCGGAATCGCCATGGGCACCGGAACCGACATCGCCATGGAAAGCGGCGGCATCACGCTGCTTAAAGGAGACCTTGAAGGTATCCTGCGCGCCCGCAAACTAAGCCAGGCGACCATGCGCAACATCCGCCAGAACCTGTTCTTCGCGTTCCTCTACAACTCGATTGGAGTGCCCGTAGCCGCGGGCGTGCTGTATCCCGTGTTCGGATTGCTGCTAAGCCCTATCCTCGCCGCCGCGGCCATGAGCTTCAGTTCGGTCTCGGTAATTACGAACTCGCTGCGACTGCGGAACGTGAAGCTCTGAGGGTCACCCTACCTACGTCGTCCATCGGCCTTGTGTAGCTACAAGTATGAAGCTATACTATTGTAGGCATGGTCGAGTTCGAGTGGGACGAAGCCAAGGCGATAAGCAACGAATACAAGCACGGTATCAGTTTTGAATATGCCGTTCATGTTTTCGAAGACCCCTTCGCTCTTGTCGAGCAGGACCGGATCGAAGGCGGCGAGTACCGCTGGCAAACCCTGGGCCTCGTTTGAAGGAGTCATCCTGCTGCTTGTTGCCCATACCGTTCAAGATGACGATGAAGACGAAATTGTGCGGATCATCTCAGCACGACGAGCTACCCGGAAGGAGCGCACCCGTTATGACAAAAATCGTCAGAAGGACTCTCGCTGATTGCAAAATCACTCCGAAGCAAAGGCGTGATTTGGCAAAGCTCGCAGCCGGAACCGACAGCACTATCGATTTGTCCGACATCCCGGAGTTGACGGAAAAGTTCTGGCGAAACGCCGTCCGCAACCCGTTTTACCGGCCTCTGAAAAAGCAACTCACGCTTCGACTGGACGCGGATGTGATCGCTTGGCTTCAGCGACAGGGCAAAGGGTACCAGACCAGAGCCAATGCTTTGCTCCGGGCCGCGATGTTACACGATGCCGATAAAGTGAGTTAGGGGGACACGGGGAAGCCCTTTTTCGTTGTCCGTTCCTTCGCGTCTGCTTCGTGTGCCAGCGCGAACAGAACGACTAGAGCCAGAGCGGTTCTCGTATTGCTTTGATCTCACACTACAGCTTACTCAGATAATCCGTAACCTCCGGGCTCGTCCAATCCACGGGCCCGATAAACTTGCGGCGAATGACTCCGCTGCGGTCGATCACGTAGCTTTCCGGCCAGCCAAACGTTCCGTAGAGGTTAGCCGCCTTCTTCGCTTCATCCCGCACCGTGACCATATTGACGCTGTAGTCCTTGAGGAACTTGTGGTACGCCGCGTCGTCGGCGTCGATACTGACGGCGAGCACGACAACACCCTTGTTTTTGAGCCGCGCCTGCATCTGCACCAGCGACGGCGTCTCTTCGATACACGGCGGACACCAGGTCGCCCAGAAATTCAGCACCACCACCTGCCCGCGAAACTGGCTGAGCGTGATTTTGTGGTCGGAATCCTGCACGGTGAAGTCCGGGGCATTCGACCCGATGCGGGCGGGATGGCTTCCGCTGTAGCATCCGATCAGGGCGGACAGCAATCCAATGGCTAGTAGCGTGAAAAGCGGCGTGGAAAGATGCGTTCGTCTCACCCCGCTATAATAGCGAAAAACCGATGGATGTTCAGATGGATAGTTCACCTCCAGCCGCGCTGCCCCACGCCCCAATCCCAAAGGGCGCGATCCCCGATGTTTCGATCGTCGTTCCGGCGCGGAATGAAGAGGCTAGCCTCGGGGCATGTCTGGAGTCGCTGACGGCCCAAACCGGCTTGGCATTCGAGATCATCGTAGTCGACGACGGTTCCACCGACCGCACGCGCGCCATCGCGCAGAGTTTTGCCGGAGTGCAGGTGATTTCCACGGACCCTCTGCCCGAGAACTCAGTAGGGAAGACCTGCACGACCGAGAATTGGACAGGCAAGAACAATGCGGTGATTGCCGGCGCCAAGGAAGCGCGTGCGAAGTGGCTGTTGTTTACCGACGCGGACACCGTGCATCAGCCGGGATCGCTCGCGCGGGCTTTGACAGAAGCTAGGGTTGAGCGAGCCGATTTGTTGTCGTACTCGCCCGAGCAGGCGGTCGTCACCTTTGCCGAGCGTGCCGTGATGCCCGTCATCTTCGCCGAACTGGCGAGACAGTACCCGCTGCATAAAGTGCGCCAGCGGAATTCGGGGGTCGCCGCCGCGAACGGCCAATATATTCTAGTCCGCCGCGCCGCCTACGACGCCGTCGGTGGACACGCCGCCGTGGCCACGGAAATCCTTGAGGACGTAGCCCTAGCCCGTCTGTTCCACAATGCCGGCCACCGCGTCTACTTCCGTTATGGCGGAGACGCCGTCCGCACCCGCATGTACCGCAACTGGGCTCAGCTTTGCGAAGGATGGACAAAGAATCTTGCGCTGTTGTTCCCTCATCCCGAATGGCGTGCGCTCCAGAGTATATTTGTATGGCTCTTGGCTTGGGCAGCGCTTATCGTCGCCGCGTCTGGTGCAGCCAGCCGGCACTTCGTTTGGATTGCATTCGCCGCCGTTTGGCTATTTGCTTATCGGCGAATTCGTGGCGCCCATTTCACAACCCCGAATAACCTGATCGCCATAGCCTTCGGTCTGCCGATATTCGCCAATCTGCTGCTGCGCTCAAGAATGGCCTACGCCAAAGGCCAAGTATCGTGGAAGGGCCGTGCGTACAACATAGGTGCGCCAAGTGGAAGTAGTCCCGCCAAAACACAGGTCGCAAAACCGCTTTCGAGAATCGAGAGCTAAAAACTGAGAACTGAGAACCGAGAACTGCCCTTATGGTCTATCTCACACGCAAAGCGGAATTTTCCGCATCGCATTACTACCACAATCCGGAATTCACTCCGGAACAGAACCAACGCGTCTTCGGCAAGTGCAACAACCCCAACGGGCACGGCCACAACTACACGCTCGAAGTCACCGTGAAGGGATCCGTCGATCCGAAATCTGGCTTCGTCGTCGACCTGAAACAATTGAAGGACGTCATGAACAGGGAAGTGCTCGACGCGCTCGATCATCGCTTCCTCAATAAGGAAGTGCCCGAGTTCTTCACCAAAATCCCGACGACCGAGAACCTCGCCATCGCCATCTGGCAGCGCCTCGCGACGAAACTCACCGCCACCCAGCTGCATCGCGTGCGCGTCTACGAAACGCCTGACCTGTTTGCCGATTTCTACGGAGAAGATTCTCCTGGGGAAGAAGGAAGACGCGAAGCATGAAGGCACACCTGACCCGACGCTATATGTTCTCGGCGTCCCACCGCTTGCATAGCGACGAAATGTCCGCCGAGGAAAACCGCGCGACCTTTGGCAAGTGCAATAATCCCTACGGACACGGGCACAACTACATGGTCGAAGTCACCGTCAGCGGGCGGGTCGATGACCAGACCGGAATGGTCTGCAATCTGGCCGATCTGGATAACTTCGTGCACAGCGAGATTCTCGAACGCTACGACCACCAGAATCTGAACCTGCTCCCAGAATTCGCGAAGCAGGTTCCGACCACGGAAAATCTGTGCCTCGCGATCTACGAAATCGTGAAGCGCGGCTGCCTCAAAGCTCATCTAGAAAAGGTAAGGATTGAAGAAACGATGATGAATTCGTTCGAGTACGCGGGAGAAGATAGTCGTTAGTCACTGGTCGTTAGTCGTTGGCGTTCGCTGATTTAGTTTGCCAACGACCAACGACCATCGACCAACGACCAACGACCTATGAAAACACCCATTGCAGCCGCCACCCTGACCAGCGCCAGCTACGAAGAACTGGTCCGCGAAATGCTCGTTCGCCTCGGCGAAGATCCCGATCGTGAAGGCCTCGTGCGCACCCCGGCGCGCGTCGAAAAAGCCATGCAATTTCTGGTCAAGGGGTACCGGGACGATCCCGATGCGCTTTTGCGCAAGGCGCTGTTCACGGTCAGCTACGACGAAATGGTGATCGTGAAAGACATCGAGATGTTCAGCCTGTGCGAGCACCACCTGCTGCCATTTTTTGGCAAGGTGCACGTGGCCTACATCCCCAACGGCAAAGTGATCGGCCTGAGCAAAATCCCGCGCCTCATTGAAGTTTTCTCGCGCCGCTTGCAGATTCAGGAGCGCCTGACCACACAAATCGCCGAGGCGATCCAGAACACCATCGAGCCGCAGGGCGTCGGCGTGGTCATCGAGGCGCGGCATCTCTGCATGATGATGCGAGGCGTCGAGAAACAGCATTCCTCGGCAGTAACGTCGTCCATGCTCGGCAGCTTCCGCAACGAAGAAGAAACCCGAACCGAATTCCTGTCGCTCATCCGCCAACGCAGCAACGGCGCCTGATCTGATGCTCGTGTGGGGACGGGCGCCCTCGCCCGTCCAAGCCGAGCGCAGCCCGGCAACTGCCGGCGGTCGCAGCAACTCTGGATGCGTCGCCACGCTATTGCCGAATTGGAGACTCCCCGCTCGAAAGATCGCGGCGGTTGGCTTAAGCTCACAACTGCCGCATGCCGAAGCGCAAAACCACATCCCGCGAACCCACTCTCGCCGGCCGCCTCGCCCTCATCACCGGAGCCAATCGCGGCATCGGCCTGGCCATAGCCCGAGCCCTGGCGCGCGCAGGATGCAATCTAATTATTACCGCCCGCGACGAACGTGCTTTGGCCAAGGCGCGTCATGAACTGGAGAAGCTCCAGCCGACAAAGCTGCACTTGCATGTGCTGGCGCAGTCTTGCGATGTCCGCAGCCCCGACTCGGTCGACTACCTCTTCGCCCTCGTCCGCGGATTGCGCAAGCCCGTCGATATCCTCATCAACAACGCTGGCATTGCACATCCCAACCTTACCGTCGGTGAGTTGCCCTATCCCACCTGGATGGAAGTAATCGACACCAATCTCAGCGGCCTGTTCCTCATGACGCAGGCGGCGCTGGCCGTGATGAAGCGCGGAAGCACCATAGTGAACAATCTCTCGATCGCCGCCGAGCGCGTCTTTCCGGGGTCGGCGGCCTACAACGCGTCGAAGCACGGTGCGCTAGGATTTACCAACACCTTGCGCGAAGAGTTGCGGCCGAAGGGAATTCGCGTGATCGCCCTCATGCCCGGTGCGACCGACACGGCGCTCTGGGACACGCTGTGGCCCGAAGCGCCCAGGCGCAAAATGATGTCCGCCGAAACCGTCGCCCGCACGGTGGTCGACGCGCTGCTCTTGCCCGAAAACACGACCGTAGAAAAGGTCGTAGTGATGCCCTCAAGCGGCGCGCTGTAGGGAAGTGTTCGCTAACGACGAGCGACCATCGACCAACGACTTCCCGCTACCACGTGCCATATCGGTATCGGTGCGGCCGTTCGCGAAACACGTTAATCATGACCACGCCCGCGACGAAGCCTCCAACGTGCGCCCAGAAAGCGATCCCTCCCGAAGTCTGGCTGGTTTCGGCGATCGCAGTCGCCGCGCCGCTTAGGAAATTTCCCACGAACCAGTAGCCGAGCATCAGCCAGGCCGGAACGTGAAAGAAGAAGATCGGCGGAAACCAAATCAGCACCCGCGCTCGCGGATACAAAATAAAATACGCGCCCAACACACCCGCAATCGCGCCGCTCGCACCCACACTGGGCACGCGCGAGCCCTGATTCAGCAGAATGTGTGTAGCGCCGGCCGCAACTCCGCTCATCAAATAGAACACCAGATAGGAAAAGTGTCCGATGTAGTCTTCGACGTTGTCGCCGAAGATCCACAGGAAGAGCATGTTTCCGGCGACGTGTAAGAATGAAGCATGCAGGAACATCGACGTAATCAAGGGCACAATCGCCGTAGCCGCCGGATCGTAGGAGTGTCCGGTGAGCACCGCCAGCGTGTGGTGAGGAACCACGCCAAACTCCATCAGGAATGCATTCAGCGCCCGATGGCCCTGCGAGAGCTCCCACAGAAAGACCAGCAGGTTCAGCACAATCAAAAAATAGTTGACGAATGGCGTGGAGAACGTAGGCTGATCGTCACGAAGAGGAATCATTTAATTTGTAATCTGGTAATTTGTAATTGGTAATTGGAAACCTATCGTTGCCGCATCAGCTCCACGAGCTTGCTTTCAAATTACCAATTACAAATTACCAGATTACAAATTCCCATGAATGGTGTCGTCATCATCGATAAACCGCCCGGCCTTACCTCGCACGACGTGGTCAATCGCGTGCGCCGAATTCTGGGGCAGCGCGCGGTCGGCCATCTCGGAACCCTCGATCCCGCGGCCACCGGAGTTCTCCCGATTGTTCTCGGCAACCTCACGCGCCTGGCGCAGTTCTACGTTCATTCCGAGAAGTCTTACGAAGGCGTGATTCGCTTCGGCTTCGCCACCGACACCTATGACGCCGATGGCGAGCCCACCACGCCGCCGCAAGACGTGCACATCAATTGCAACGAAGTACGCGCCCTGGCTGCCCAGTTTCGCGGCATCATCGAGCAGATGCCGCCGCCATTTTCCGCCAAGAAAATTGCCGGAGTCCCCGCTTACAAACTGGCCCGAAAAAAGCAGGAGGTCGCGCTCAAGCCGGTGCAGGTGGAAATTAAGGAATTCGAGATTCTAGACACCACGGCCGACCAAGCCACGTTCCGCGCGCGCGTGGCCTCGGGCACCTACATGCGATCGGTGGCTCACGAAATGGGCCAGAAGCTGGGTTGTGGCGCTCACCTGGCCAGCCTGCGACGCACCTCCGTCGCCGAGTTCGCCATGGCAGATGTTCACACGCTCGAAGCGTTAGAAACCGCGATGCAGCAGGGAATTGTTGAGTCGCTCTTTGTCCATCCCCGAAAGCTGGTGCCGCAGCTGCCAAGCGTCACCGCCAATGAAGAGAGCGCCGCCCTTATCCGCAGCGGCCGCGCCGTGAATCTGCCGGAAATGTCGCGTGCCCCCCAGATCAAGGTCTTCTACGGCCAACGCGACCTGATAGCCATCGCCACGCGAATTGCTGGGACGCTGTTCCATCCGAGCATGGTGTTCTCCTCCTAAATACGGTGGAGCGACGGGCGACTCACCCGTCCGGCAGAAATGCGAGTGCACGTCACAGACGCAGAGTGCGATGGGCAGTATACTCTGGCCGGTGGACGAGCAGTTGAGTCCTCGCCGGAAGAGGAACCCGTGACCTTCGCCAACTGCTATGAAGACGGCACCCGTGCCGACGCCTACGCCACCTTAGAGTTCAAGAACACTTACCACCTTGCCTTTCGAGACATCCCAGCCATCCTGGCTGAGCATGTTCGCGGCCGCAAAGCTGTCGACTTCGGTTGCGGCACCGGGAGGTCCACGCGCTTCCTGCGCCAACTCGGCTTCGAGGTTACGGGAGTCGATATCGCCGAAGATATGATCCGCAAGGCACGGGAATTGGACCCCTCCGGCGACTACCGTCTGGTGCCCGGCGACGACCTAAGCGCGTTGCCGGCCGGGACCTGCGATCTTGTGCTCGCGGCCTTCACGTTCGACAATATCGCGGGCGGCGATATCAAGCTGCGTATCCTGCGGGATCTGGCCCGCCTTCTCAACTGGGACGGAAAGCTTGTGCTCATCGTCTCCAGACCGGAGATTTACACTCACGAGTGGGCATCGTTTTCGACGAAAAACTTTCCCGAGAATCAGGCGGCGAAGTCGGGAGACAAAGTGCGCATCATTGTGACCGATCACGCCGATCCGCGCCCGGTCGAGGACATCTTGTGGACCGATGAAGCGTACCGCGAAGTCTTCCAAGAGGCTCATCTGGGCCTCCAACAGAAATACGAGCCGTTGGGGAGGGAAGACGAGCCCTACCGTTGGGTGAGCGAGGTAGAGATTGCACCTTGGGCGGTCTACGTGCTTGAAGGCGCCTAAGCAAGCAGGCATATCTGCAATGTCCGATAACATGTATTATGTGAAGTGTCGCTAAAACAGGCTCAAACTCTAAGAACCTGTCCATAAACTA
>PKXK01000093.1 GCA_003132325.1 Acidobacteriaceae bacterium | reverse complement strand
CCTCCGTGCACCCCTGTGTACCCCGTGGTTCAAGGTTTTCGAGGTTTGCCCGGAGTTCCCTCTTCGGAGCAGAGGCACATCAGGCCGTTTCTCGCGCGGCTTCACTGGACCCCAGGTAATGGCCGAGGAAAGAATCATGGAGGTGGTGGTCGCAACGTAGGGCATCAGCGAGTCGAGGGCGGCCTCGAGGTGATTCATATCGGTCACCGCCACCTTGAGGATGAACGACTCGGAGCCGGTCACGCGATGACACTCCAGCACCTCCGGACGCGACTTCGCCAACTCCACAAAATGTCGCAGTTTGTCGCCGGCGACGTTCACGCGGACAAAGGCCAGCACGTTGTAGCCGCACGCCATCGGATCGACCTCAGTGCGGTAGCCGCGAATGATCTGAGCATCCACCATGTGGTGAACCCGCTCCGCGACCGCCGGCGTGGACAGCCCCACCCTCCGGCCCAACTCCGCAAACGGAATGCGCGCGTTCTGTTGCAATTCGTGCAGGATGTTCCAACCAATCTGGTCCAACAAGTGAGCGTTGGTGCGGCTCATAGACTCTCGCATGTTCAGATCCTTCATTGAGATGTCAGTCTCCCACAGCCTCAACCGCGGGAAGCTCTTCCACCGCGGCCCGAGTCAAAATCTTCGCGCTCGTCACCAGCACCACCGAAGCCACGATGATCGCGCTCCCCATCACAATGTAGCGGTCGATGCGCTCGTGCAGAACCAGCCATCCCAGAAACACCGCGACCACGGGATTGACGTAGGCGTAGGTGGAAACCTTCGAGGTCGGAACGTGCTGCAGCAACCAGATGTAGGCCGTGTAGCCGATCCAGGAACCGAACACCACCAGATACAGAATCGCTCCCACTCCGCGAAAGGTCCACGTCGCGCTCGCAGGCTTCTCGACAAGCAGCGCGAAAACCAGATTCGCGATCCCCGCGAAGACCAACTGCCACGCCGTCGCGCTGAACGGATTGCCAGCCGCGGTCTGCCACTTTTTCGAGAGCACCGAACCGAGCGCCCAACTGAGGGATCCGAGTTGCAATCCGAGCAACCACCAAAGTTCGCGATGGCCGAGGGCATTGGAGTGGCGAAGATCGGGCCAGATGAGCACGATCACTCCGGCGATCCCGATTACCAGCCCGATCTTGCCGCGCCGCGAGATGTGATGGTCGCCCAGCAACAGGCTATCGAGCACCAGAAACCAGAGCGGCGACACCGCAGTCAGCAGCGCCGCCAGGCCGGTGGGAACGATCCGCTCGGCGTAAGAAAGCGTGAGATTGCCGCCCATCAATAGCAGAATGCCGACAGCCGCGAAATGGCCAAGCTGGCGCGCGGAAAAACGAATGCGGCGTCCGGTCAGCGCACAGTAAGCGAGCATAACCGTGCCCGCAACCAGAAAGCGCGCGGCACACATGACGCCCGGAGGAATCTGCTCCACCGCGATGCCGATGCCGAGATAGGTCGAGCCCCAGAAGACATAGACCAGCCCAAAGGCAACAATGATCTTCCACTGGCTCGCGGAGGCGTTCATTTTCATTCGATGAGATTAGAAATCCGGAAAATTCAGAATATCAGAATGCGGCAAAAGCGCCGCTAGCTACGCCGCCGACCACATCCCCATCTCGGCGAGGATTTTGCCGGCGGCTTCCGCGCCGGAGCGAACGCAGTCGGGGACACCGATGCCGCTATAACCGTTCCCCGCGAGCGCCAGACCGGGGAGTTTCTGGCGGAGCGATTCGATCCGCTGCAAGCGTTCCAAGTGGCCGACGGAATACTGCGCCATGGCGGACTTCCATTTGTACACGCGCGCAAACAGAGGTTCGGCATTGAGGGTGATGATCTGGCGCAGTTCATTGCGAACGATTGCGAGAATTTCTTCTTCGCTCGATTCGAGGATCCGCTCGTCGCGCGCGCCCCCAAGAAAACAGCGGACGATGGCGCGATTTTCCGGCGCCCGGTGAGGAAACTTATTGTGAACGAAGGTGGCCGCAAGCATGCGGTGGCCTGCGCTGCGCGGCACCAGAAATCCGAATCCCGGCGGAAGCGAGCGGCGCACTTTTTCGTCGTAACCGAGCGTGACCGTCACCGATGAACTGTACTTGATCTCGCCCAGATCGCGAGACAAGTTCTCATCCGCGCCTTGCAGCACGGCCGCAGCGGCGTGGGTTGGGGTCGCGATGATCACGGCGTCGAATTGGTCGCTCTGGTATCCGGCGGAGACCGTCCAGCCGTTCTCCTGGGGAATCACCGCCTGCACGGACGAAGATGTCTTCAGCGCGTTCGCATCCAGGCGCGCGACCAGAGCATCGACCATCTGCTGCATGCCTTCTTTGAGCGAAGTGAACAGCGGCTTCGGCGGATTGCTTGCCGCAGCGCCCATCTTCTTACGGGCGGCGAGCATGGCGCGGCCTAGACTGCCGTATTTCGCTTCCATGTCAGCGAAGCGTGCCAACACGGCGCGCACGCTCAATTGCGTTGCTTCGCCACCGTAAACTCCGGAGAGCAGCGGATCGGCAAGCAGGTCGACCATCTCGGAACCGTAGTGGCGTTCTACCATCGCTGCAACGGTTTCGTCCGCGGAAGCTTTGTGCGGCGGATGGAACCACTCGGCAGCCATGCGCATTTTTGTGCGCCAGGAAAAAAGCGGGGAGAACACGGTGGGCANNTTGCGCTTGGAGTCGTTCGAGCCGATGAGTTGATCGCCCAACCCAATCCTGCCGCAGAGATCGGCAGCCCAGGGCTTCTCGGTCAGAAACGAATCGGGTCCAGCTTCGACCAGGCAGCCGTCGACGCGGTCGGTGACGAGCACACCGCCCAGGCGCGGACTCGACTCAAACAAAACGTACTCGATGGGCGTGCCGGACCGCCGTTTTTCTTCAATGGCGTACGCGGCCGAGAGGCCGGAGATTCCGCCGCCGATGATGGCTACGCGTTTCATGGAAGTCAGNNCCCTGTGTTCTTATGCGGCTTCTCACTACTTCCGCTAAAGCTTCGGTTAGTGCCTTTGATCCGTTCAACGACTCGGCCCGCCACAGGCCCATGCCTTCTTTATCCGCAAACGTTTTGAAGGCGATGTCGATATCGTAAAGCACCTCGACGTGATCGCACAGAAATCCAATGGGATGCAGGAAGACGCCGCGATGGCCTTTCGCCTTTAGGCTCCTGATCGTCTCCTCTACCGTAGGGCCGATCCACACGCCGCCCGACATGCCCTGNNTAGGGATCGCCTTCCGTGATCGTGCGCTGCGGCACGCTGTGCGCGGTGAAAATCACAGGCAGTTTGGCTCCGCTTTCGGCACACGCCTTCTCCCAGCCCGCGCGCAATTTCTCGGCGAAGGCTTTGGCAAGCAGCGGCTGATCGTGCCACTCGTCGACGAATTCCATCTTGAAAGGAAGATTGCCGTCACCCACCACCGCGCCGCGGTAGAGGCCGACGCTGGTGCGCGAATTCTGGGGCGCCAGGCAGATGGCGATGACGCGTTCGTAGCGCTCGCTCGCAATTGCCTTCACCGCATCGGCGATGAAGGGCTTCCAGTTGCGCATGCCGACGAAGACCGGCATCTTCAACGCGTGTGAAAGTTGATCGGCTTGCAGAAGAGTCCAGCAGGGGAGCGGCGAGAAACCGATCAGCGAATAGCGATGACGAATCTCTTCGACCACGACTGGCGGCAGCGGCCGTCCGCCAGTGACATAACTTAGAAACTCGGGAACCTGGCTGGGGTTCTCGGGGCTGCCGTGGGCCAGCAGAAGCACCGCGGTTTTCGCGGATACTCCCGACGCGGCAAACGAACTCACGCGATTGGCGCAATAGCACTGGCCAGCAAGGCCCAGCGGACAGGCCGTCATCTTCTCGACTCCACCTTCAACTCTGTGCGGCATCGGTTGATCTTCACCGGTTGATCTTAGATGACCCGATGGCCCGATCACCCGACGACCCGATCCCTTTGAACTCTGCCGAGTGCTCGCGGATGAAATCGCAGAGCGCTTTCACGTTTTCCACCGGAGTTTCAGGAAGGATGCCGTGGCCGAGATTGAAGATGTGGCCGGCTCGTCCGGCCGCTTGGCGCAAAATGTCCTCGGCCCGCGATTTGAGTTCCTTCCAATCGGCGAAGAGCAGCACGGGATCGAGATTGCCCTGCACTGCGCCTTTAAAACCGAGACTCTGCCATCCCGTGTCGAGCGGAATGCGCCAGTCGAGGCCGATGACTTCAGCGCCACTTTCCTGCATCGAGGGCAGCAGCGTCGAACTGTCGGTACCAAAATAGATGACGGGCGCGCCCGACTTTTGCACGCGTCCCACCAGATCGGTCACATGGGGCAGAACATAGCGGCGATAATCTTCGACGCCCAGGCAGCCCACCCAACTGTCAAAGATCTGGATGGTGTCGGCGCCGGCGCGCACCTGCTCGGCGGAATACTCGGCGGTCACCGCGACCAGCTTCCTCATCAGCTCGTTCCACGCGGCGGGCGCGGAGTACATCATCTTCTTGGTGAAAAGATAGTGGCGCGACCCTCCCCCTTCGATCATGTAGCTGGCGAGCGTAAAGGGCGCGCCGCAGAAGCCGATGACCGGGAGTTTGTCGCCAAAGTGCTTGCCCACCAGCTTCACGGCTTCAGAAACGTAGCCCAGGTCGGCGGCGCGATCGGTGCGCAGGTTAGCAACGTCTTCCGGAGTGCGCACCGGCCGCTCGATTTTCGGTCCCTCGCCAACGGAAAAATGAAAAGGCAGGCCCATGACTTCGAGGGGGAGCAGGAGATCGGCGAAGATGATGGCCGCGTCGACCTTGAGGAACTCCGCCGCTTCAATCGTGACCCGGGCCGCAACCTCCGGCCGCTTGCAGATTTCGATCAGGGAATATTCCTTGCGGACGGCGCGGTACTCGGGCATATAGCGTCCAGCCTGGCGCATGAACCAGACTGGGGTCCGTTCGGTGGGCTGAGCCTTGGCGGCGCGAACAAAGAGAGAGTTTGGGGCAGACATGAACTATCCAATTTAGCATCTTCGAGCGCACTGTGGCCGAGTCCAGCGGGAGTCTCGATTTGCACCAGAGGGACTGACCGACGGGAGCCATAGTCAAAGTAGGCACTCACCAAAGCCGATCCCGCCCGTCGATATAGAATAATGGGTGTCTCGCCCGTGCAGGAGCCTACCGTCATGAAATACGCCGCCGAGCGGCTGCGCTCGTCGATTCTGTTCTTCCCTCTGACTGCTGTTCTGGTCGTAACCGGATGCGGAAATAAAGAACAAGTTCAGGGGGCAGGCGGTTCCGGGGGGCATCCACCTGCGCCGGTGGTCGTAGCCAGCGTCGAGCAGCGCGATATCCCGGTTCAGATCCAGGCCATCGGCAACGTGGAAGCGTACCAGACGGTGCAGATCCGGTCCCAGGTCAATGGTCAAATCCAAGAGATCTTCTTCAAAGAAGGCGAAGATGTACGCGAACGCCAACCGCTGTTTCAGTTGGACAAACGGCCTTTCCAGGCGGACCTTGAAAAAGCCATTGGCCAGATGAAGCACGATCAAGCGNNCAGTTCCGTGCCCAGGCCAAGGCCGATGCGTCCGCGGTGGAGGCGGACAAGGCCACGGTCGAGGCCGCGCGCGTGCAACTGCAGTACACCGATATCGCCGCTCCCATCAACGCGCGCGCCGGAACCTTGATGATCAATCTGGGCAATCTGGTGAAGGCGAACGATACGCCGTATCTGGTGCAGTTGAACCAGGTCACTCCGATCTACGTCACCTTTTCCGTGCCGGAAGCGAATCTGGATCGGGTGCGGCACCGCTTCTCCTCGGGACAGCTCAAAGTTCTCGCCTTCCCCAAGGGACAAGCGGACACGCCGGCAGAGGGCCGCTTGACGTTCATCGACAATGGAGTGGACACAACAACCGGCATGTTCAAGCTGAAAGGCACATTTCAGAACCGCGACCGCCGTCTGTGGCCGGGAGAGTTTGTCGATGTGGCGCTGGTGCTCTCAACCCAGAAGAATGCCGTAGTCGTCCCGACCAAAGCGATTCAGACCGGACAGCAAGGCGAATACGTGTATATCGTCAGAGCCGACAGCACGGCGGAATCGCGTCCCGTGAAGACGGCGGGGGTGTACCAAAATCTGACGCTGATTTCGGACGGCTTGAAGCTCGGTGAGCGCGTGATTGTGAACGGCCAGTTGCGCGTGGCCCCGAATGCAAAGGTGATGGTGCAAAGCGATTTGCCATTGCCTGGACCTCAGACGAATACCGCTGCTCCCGCCGGTCCTGCCGGAGGCGGACTGTGAATCTCTCCGCGCTCTTTATCCATCGGCCCATCATGACCACGTTGGTCATGGCCGCGATTCTGGTCTTTGGTATTTTCGCGTATCAACTGCTGCCCGTCAGCGACCTGCCGAACGTCGACTTCCCCACGATTTTAGTCAGCGCGTCTCTTCCCGGCGCCAGTCCAGACACAATGGCTTCTTCCGTTGCCACCCCGATGGAAAAGCAATTCTCGACCATCGCCGGCATTGATTCGATGACATCCACGAATTCCGTTGGGCTGACAAGCATCACCATTCAGTTCAATCTCAGCCGTAGCCTCGATGGCGCTGCCTTAGACGTCCAGGCAGCCATCACCGCGGCGGGAGGCCAACTGCCTCCGCAGATGCCGACGCCTCCGACTTTCCAGAAAGTGAATCCCGCCGATTCGCCCATCATTTACCTGGCGCTNNATGGTGCCCGGCGTGGCGCAGGTGCAGGTGTATGGCGCGCAGAAATATGCCATGCGGGCGCAGCTCGATCCGAGCGCTCTGGCGTCACGCCAGATCGGGATCGACGAAGTCAGCGCCGCCCTGCAATCGGGGAACACCAATCTTCCCACCGGCACGCTTTATGGACAGAACCACACCTACACCATCCTCTCCAACGGGCAGCGGATGAATGCTCTGCAATTCGGGCCCATGGTGGTGGCCTATCGGAATGGTTCTCCAGTTCGCCTGAACGAACTCGGCCGCGTGACCGATAGTGTGTTGAACGACAAGACCGCGAGCTGGTTCAACGGAGTTCGAGCCATCGTGCTGGCGATCCAAAAGCAGCCAGGAACCAACACCGTCGCGGTCGTCGACAGCATCAAGAAGTTGTTGCCCAGACTGCAAGAGCATATTCCTGCCGCGGTCCAAGTCGATATCCTTTATGACCGCTCCGTCTCGATTCGTGCGTCGGTCAACGATGTGAAGTTCACCTTGTTGCTGACCATTGCTCTGGTCGTCATGGTGATCTTCGTTTTCCTGCGAAACATTTCCGCCACCATCATCCCGTCCCTCGCTCTGCCCATGTCCATCATCGGGACCTTTTCGGTGATGTACCTGCTGGGCTACAGCCTCGACAATCTCTCCTTGATGGCGCTCACCTTGTCCGTCGGATTCGTGGTGGACGACGCCATCGTCATGCTCGAGAACATCGTCCGCCACATGGAGGAGGGTAAACGGCCGCTNNACCATCGGCGTCGCGATCCTGGTTTCGGGATTCGTCTCGCTAACCCTGACTCCGATGCTCTGCAGCCGGTTTCTCCGTCACCAGGAGCGGTCGGGCCACGGGCGGCTCTTCAATTTCAGCGAGCGCGTTTTCGCGGGATGGTTGCATGGTTACGACCGCAGCCTGAAGGCAGTGCTCCGGCATAAGTTTGCGACCCTGATGGTGTCTTTCGTCGTGATCGGGCTGACATTTTACCTGTACACGATATCGAAAACCGGATTCATCCCGGACGAAGATCAAGGCCTGGTCTTCGCGTTCACCGAAGCGGAACAGGGAATTGCATTTCAGGACATGATGCAGTTGCAGCAGAAGGTGGCCGATGTTGTGCGGTTCGATCCCAGCGTCATGAACACCATGTCTTCGATCGGGAGTCCCACCAATCAGGGTCGCATCTTTTTTCGCTTGAAAGACAAGAAAGATCGCGTCAACCACATGAGCGCGACCGAAGTGATTCAGGAACTTCGTCCGAAGGTATCGCAAATTCCCGGCCTGAATGTGTTCATGCAGGTTCCGCCGATCATCCGCATCGGCGGATCTCTGACCAAGTCGCAATACCAGTACACGCTGCAATCGCCCGACACGGCCGAGCTTTACGAGGATGCGCCCAAGCTGGAAAGCGCTCTCCGCGCCCTTCCGCAATTGCAGGACGTTACCAGCGACCTGCAGGTAAAGAACCCGCAGCTCACCGTGGAAGTCGACCACGATAAAGCGTCCGCGCTCGGATTGACGCCGGCGCAGGTCTCCGACGCCCTCTATTCCGCCTACGGTACCCGCCAGATCGGCACCATATATACGCCCAACAATGAGTACTACGTCATCGTGGAATTGTTGCCGGAATACCAGAACAATCCTGACAAGCTGTCCTTTCTCTACGTCCGCTCTAACGCCGGCAAACTGGTTCCGCTCGACACCGTCGCAAAATTGGTGCCTTCCGTGGGCCCCCTGATGGTGAATCATCTGGGCCAGTTGCCGGCCGCAACCATCAGCTTCAACCTCAAGCCTGGAATCGCTCTGGGCGACGCCACCAAACTAGTCGATCGCGAGGCCCTGCGAGTGCTCCCGGCGGATATCCAAGGCACCTTCCAGGGCACGGCGCAAGCTTTCCAAAATTCATTCACCGGCATGGGCCTGTTGCTGCTGGCGGCGATTCTCGTGATCTACATCATTCTTGGAATTCTGTATGAGAGCTTTATTCATCCGCTGACCATTCTTTCCGGTTTGCCTTCCGCCGGCGTCGGAGCGCTCCTGACTCTTCGCCTCTTCCACCAGGAGCTGAATCTCTACTCCTTCGTGGGCATCATCATGCTGATCGGCATTGTCAAGAAGAATGCCATCATGATGATTGACTTNNGATGACCACCATGGCGGCCCTGATGGGAACTCTGCCCATCGCGATTGGTTTTGGCGCGGGCGCAGACTCGCGGCGGGGGTTGGGCCTGGCGGTCGTGGGCGGTCTGCTCTTTTCGCAGGTCGTAACCCTCTACATCACCCCGGTGTACTACGTGTACCTCGATAAGCTGCAGGCAAAGTTCCGAAGACGGCCTGGTGGACGAAAACCTGAAGCACGTCCCGAGGACAGGCTCAACGAAGTCGCTTTGGCGGGACGGGACCACTAACGACCTGTGGGGCAAATACGATTTGCATCAGGAATGCGCCTTTAGGCGCTGGTTTGGACCGCTGGAGCTCCACCGCAGCCCACCGAAGAAAGTCTGATCAAGTCCCCGGGTTCCCCCGTGCACCCCTGTGTACCCCGTGGTTCAAGGTTTTCGATGGCGAGTTTCTCTAAGGGAACCCAACCCACTACCGCCTTGCGGCTATAATGGCACCCCTCGAACAAAAGGAGCTGCATGCAACCCTTCGCTGCGATTGTGCTGATCTTTACCCTCGTGGTTCCATACTTGTCTTTCGGCGCCGACCAAGCCGGCTCCAATCAAGCTGCGCTGGTGGGCTACTCGCCAAGCGCCGGTCAAAGCGAGCGCGAATGGGAGACCAAGTTTCGCGCCATCCCCGACCCCGCCAACCTGCGGGAATACATGCGGCACTTAAGTGCGCGGCCGCATCACGTAGGCTCGCCATACGATAAAGACAACGCCGAGTGGATTCTTGCTCACTTCAAAGAATGGGGATTGGACGCGCACATCGAAAGGTTCGACGTTCTGTTTCCGACGCCCAAGGTTCGCCTGCTGGAGATGCTCGCGCCCACGAAGTTCACGGCCAAGCTGGAAGAACCTGCGCTGGCGGTGGATCCAACCTCGAATCAGAAGTCGGAACAGTTGCCCACCTATAACGTCTACTCCATTGACGGCGATGTCACCGGGCCGCTGGTGTTTGTGAACTACGGCTTGCCCGAGGACTACGAAAAGCTCGACCGGCTCGGCATTTCGGTCAAAGGCGCGATTGTGATTGCCAAGTACCTGCACTCCTGGCGCGGGGTGAAACCGAAAGTCGCCGCCGAGCACGGAGCCATTGGCTGCCTCATCTACTCCGAACCGCAGGACGATGGCTACACTCGCGGCGATGTGTTTCCACAGGGGCCAATGCGCAATCCAGACGGAGTGCAGCGCGGCAGCGTCATGGATTTTGCTTCCGCCAGCCCGGGCGATCCGCTGACGCCCGGAATCGGCGCGACCCCCGATGCCAAGCGCCTGCCGTTAAACGAAGCGAAGAGCATCACGAAAATTCCGGTGCTGCCGATTTCGTACGGCGACGCGCAGCCTTTGCTGGCGGCCCTGGCGGGGCCCATGGCGCCGGACAAATGGCGCGGCTCGCTTCCGATTCCCTATCACGTGGGCCCGGGACCCGCGCAGGTTCATTTGAAGGTTGCATTCAATTGGGACATCAAGCCGGTCTATGACGTGATCGCGAAAATTCCAGGCAGCGTGGCGCCCGACGAGTGGATCATTCGCGGCAATCATCATGACGCGTGGGTGAATGGAGCCGAGGACCCCATCTCAGGACAGGTCTCCCTGCTGGAAGAAGCGCGCGCTCTCGGTCTGTTGCTGAAGCAGGGCTGGAAGCCCCGGCGCACGATTATCTACACCGCGTGGGATGGCGAAGAACCCATGCTGCTGGGCTCGACCGAATGGGTGGAAACACATGCCGATGAGTTGCGGCAACATGCCGCCGTCTACATCAACAGTGACAGCAACAGCCGCGGCGTTCTGAACATGGGAGGATCGCATAGCCTGGAACAGTTCATCAATGGAGTTGCGCGCGACATTGAAGATCCGGAAGCCAAGATGCCGGAAAACAAGACGTCGGGAAACAAAATGTCGGTGTGGCAACGGGCTCAGCTGAGCAAGATCGCGAAGGCAAAATCCGCCGACGATCCGAATGACGATCCTAAGGAATCGCGGAAGGAATTGCGGCAGCGTACCGATCTGCGCATCGACGCGCTGGGCTCGGGAACCGACTACACGGCGTTTCTCGACCACCTCGGCATCGCCACCCTCGACTTGGGATACGCCGACGAGGACGAAGGGGGGATCTATCACTCCGTTTACGACGACTTCTACTGGTACACGCATTTCTCGGATAAGGACTTCGTCTATGGGAGAGCGCTGGCGCAAACCGTGGGCACGTCGGTGATGCGGCTGGCGGACGCGGAAGTGCTGCCCTTCGACTTCGTGAATCTCGCCGACACCGTCGAGATGTACACGAAGAATTTGCAGAAGTTGCTCGCCGCGAAGCAGGAGGAAATTCGCGAACGCAACCGGGAGTTAGATGAAGGCGTGTTCCAGGCGACGTTTGATCCCAGGCGTCCCACGGTCACCCCGCCGCGGGAAGGGGTTCCTCCGCACCTGAACTTTGCGCCCATGCAGAATGCGGTCGACTCTCTTACGCGCAGCGCCAGGCACTACCAGCAAGCATTGTCGCAAAAGCAGGCAAGTTTGGACGACGACGCGGTTGCGGCCAAGCTTGGCGCCGTGAATCGGGAGCTGATCGAAAGCGAACGCCGCTTGACCAATGCCGACGGATTGCCGCGGCGTCCCTGGTACAAGCATTTGCTCTACGCTCCGGGCGTGTACACCGGCTATGGAGTGAAAACGGTTCCGGGAGTCCGTGAAGGGATCGAACAGAAAAGGTACGCGGAAGCGGAGCAGGAGATCGTGCGCGTCTCGAAGGCGCTGGAGGACGAGTCGGCGCTGATCGACTCGGCGGCGCGGGAGTTGGAGGGCGCGGCGCGATAGCCATGCTGGGGGCCGGAAGCCGTTCCCAGGTCACCAAAAACGCGATTTGTTCTTGCCTTTGGGGTGGCGCAGCGCCGGGGTCCCCAGCACGCGGAAGAAAAGGCCCACTCCCCTGGCCTCGCTTTTGTCAAGCTTGACTTTTTGATCAGGACGAAATGGGGGTCCAACGCCGGCCGGTTTTGACGTGGTGGGGGCGGAGCGCTTCACCGCCGCGATAAGTGGCTTGTTTCCAGAATCGGCTCTACAGCTTGCGGAAAACTCGATCTTGCTCCTGCTTTTGGGTGGCGCAGCGCTTCAGCGCTGCGGTAAGTGTGTTGTTTTGAATCCGGCTTTAGCCGCTGAGGGCACGGGTCCTGCCCAGAAACGACTTTTTCCGCAGCCTGGCGGTGATGCCGCGGCCTTGTCAAGCCCCAATCCCAACAATTTTCCGGGTAAGTCCATGTATTGGCTGGGAAAATAAAGTTGGAAATGTTGTCCGGATGGGCAGGTGGAATTGATATAATAGAACTACAGAAGGAAGAAGGGCGCGGATGACTCCCGCGCCCTTTCTTATTTGATGCGCCCGTCTGGTGGAGGAGCGCAAAGGAATCTGGCTAACTCCTTATTCCGGAATATTTTGCGTATAACTCCTTTAAACTCAAAGATTTTGGCCGTTTTAGCCTGCAACTCTATGATTCCAATAGCCAGGGGGGAGGGGGGGTACCCCCTACACTGGGTTAGTACCTTATGAGCAGATAGGCAGGGTAACTCAGGTAAGAGAGCGGAGTTTCTCTCTGACAACCGGGAACCGGCTACGACCGCGTAACCGCTCCCGCCCCGTACGCGCTGTCGGGCAACCCTGTAATTCGGTAAGCACCAGCAGATCGCTGGCGGCGCAGGCAGCGAAATTTTCCCTCCCCGAAACTTGAGCATTTGCGCCAACACGCTTGCGGATTGCCTCGGCTGTTTGCTCGGCTCGGGCGGCATCGCGCGAGCCGAGGATGACGGTCTCTCCCGCGCGCGTCCAACGCAGCGCGAGGCCTGTACCCGCCGGGCCGGTGCCTCCGATGACGGCGATTGCGCGTCTCCGATCGTTCATGCGATCGTTCATGCAAATTCCGGAGCCAGCGGACCTTCGAAAGAAGTCTCAAAAGAAGTCTCGGAAGAAACCGGTGCGAGCGGCAGTTTGATCTGCATGCGCGAATATTTGGTGTTGCGCTCGGCCGGAATGCGCCCGATCTCCCGAATCAACGACTGGAAATCTTCCGGACTGGTGTACTGGCCCGCGTCGGCTCCGGCTTCACGCGAGATATTTTCTTCCATCAACGTCCCGCCGTAGTCGTTGGCGCCGGCGCGCAGGCAAAGTTGCGAGAGTTTGCGATTCAGCTTCACCCACGAAACTTGGACGTTATGAATCGAGCCCGCGAGCAGAATTCGGGCCAGCGCATGAATCTTGAGGTGTTCGGCGAGAGTCGGCCCCGTGCGCGCCAGCCCCTGCTGGAACAAGAGCGTGTTCTGGTGCACAAAGCCCAGCGGCA
Organism: Acidobacteriaceae bacterium; assembly: GCA_003132325.1. GTDB lineage: Bacteria > Acidobacteriota > Terriglobia > Terriglobales > Acidobacteriaceae > Acidiflorens. The sequence continues at coordinate 12,169 of PKXK01000093.1, read as the reverse complement.
CGAACTCAGTGAAACCGCCGGTCTCCGCCTGAATCTGGCGGAACAAAGACAGCTGCCGTACCCAGTGGTCCGGCGTTTCCCTGTGCCCATACATCAGCGTCGAAGTGCTCGGGATGCCGCAAGCATGCGCCGTGCGGATCACTTCTTGCCATTGCGCCGACGAAAGTTTGTTACGCGAGAGTACATGGCGGATTTCGTCGTCCAGAATCTCGGCCGCCGTGCCCGGCAGCGTGTCCAATCCGTTATCGCGCAGCATCGTGAGATAGTCGCGCAGTTTCATCCCGGTCAGTTCCACGCCGTACACAATTTCCATCGGAGAAAACGCGTGAATGTGCATCTCCGGCACCGCATTCTTCACGGCGCGCAGAATGTCGCGGTAATAAAACGGCGGCAGATCGCGCGGCAGGCCGCCTTGAATACAGACTTCGGTCGCTCCCAGTTCCCACGCTTCTTTCGCCCTGCGGCCCATTTCCTCGAGCGAATGAAAATAGGTGTCGGCCTCTCGCGGCCCACGGCTGAACGCGCAAAACTTGCACCCCACGAAACAGATGTTCGTGAAATTGATATTGCGGTTCACCACGTAGCTGACGATGTTGCCGACCAGGTCGCGACGAAGCGTATCCGCGGCCACCAGCAGCGCGAGTAAATCCGCGTCATTACAATTCGCCAATGCGTAGCGCTCTTCGTCCGTCAGACACGCTCCGTCTTGCGTTTCCAATGTGCGCTCCAAGGCGCTGCGAATCGCGAAGGAAGCCTGTGGCGCGATCTGGTCCCAGGTCAGCGCCGGGAATTGTTCGAGTTCTGAAGCTTGCAGCGCCATACGTTCTCCTATCGAAAAAGATCTTTCTGTGCGGACCGGATCAACTCGCGCGCTCCACCGCTGCCTCGGCGGTAACCATAGCCGCGAATGATGCACGCGGGCGTTCCCGCCAGCTTGCTGCAAACCAGTCCCGCCGCACAAGCCAGTTCGTCGGCGACCGCGTCGACCGTCGAGTGCAGCGAATAGCCATGCGGATCGCGGCGGCCGCGGTAGTCGACCAGAGGCCGCATTCCGGCGACGCCAATCGCCACTTCCGTCAAGCCTTCCCGCCATGGACGCCCAAAACTATCGCTGACGATCACCGCGATGTCGATCCCAAGCTCCTTCTTCAACTCCCGCCGCAACCGCGCCGCGGAACGATCCGGATTCACCGGCAGCAACACCGCATGCCGCCCACCATCCACGTTCGACACATCCACGCCACTGTTGGCACAAACGAAACCGTGCTTGGTCTCGGTGATCAGCACGTTGCGCTTGCGCCGCACGATTCGCCGGCTCTCACGCATCGCCAGTTCACGGACGCGTGGGTCGAGCCCGAAGCGTCGCGCCCAAGTCCGAGACGCCGCCGAGGGCCGGATCTCATCCAGCGCGACCAGTGCGCCTTCGGCCTTCGAAACAACTTTGTGCTTCACCACCAGGATGTCGCCATCCTGAAAGCGCAGCCCCAAACTTCTTGACGCCGCCAGCAACCTCGCGCCCAGCGCTTCTCCGGCGCGGATTTCTCCGCTGACAGCGATGGGAAGAATGCGAACTTCCCCAGCCGCGCGCTTACCGGTGTGCCTGGCAACCCTCGATCCCATGTTAAACCTGATTCCGGTTGCCGAGTTTCCAGCTTCGCACCAGCTTCTGCGCCCGCCGTTCTCCGCTGGCGGAGGCAAGTTCGCGGAGATCTTCAGGACGATCGACGTCCCGCGCAATCCCCGGCAGTTCGAGGACCACACAAGGCAGGCCCGTTGCCTTTGCCGCCGCCAGGTGTGGCAGGAAGCTGTCGTTTCCGAAGCGCAGCGGGAATAAATCGCTCGGAGATCGCCAGGCTGCATTCGTGCCGCACCCAGCCGCATCCGGCACCAGCACCGCGCCACCCGGAGGAGCACAATCTACAATCTTCTGCAGCTCCGAACTCTCGATCAACGGAATATCTGCGGGAACTACCAGGGTACTCTCGGCTCCTCGCGCCCTGCACACCGCCGTGGCCATCTCGATGGCGCCGGTTTCCCCGGAGTTGTCGTCGGCAACGACCTCAAAATTGAAGCGCGCCGCTAAATCGCTCGCGAACGAATCGCTCGTCACTACCGCAACGGGAGGCCGACTACGCCAGCGAGCCAGCGCCTCCAGCACGTCTTCGCACATCGCCCGCGCCAGCGCCAGACGTTCTTCCGGACTCAAGATGGAAGACAGCCGCTGCTTGGCTTCGGCGAGGTTCTTGACCGGAACCAGAATCATGCGTGCTCCACTGCGTCTGGAGCCGACCGAGGTTGCATCGCTGCGTCCAGTACGCTCCTGGCCAGCGCGATTCTATCTTCGTTTTTGCGCATGATGGTTGCGGTGCAATGCACACGCATGCCGGTCTTGCGCAACTCCTGGGCTGCCGGAGCGTCCTGGGAATCGACCACCAGCAGGTCGAGGAAGTCGCGATAAAAATCGGCAACGCCGGCAATGGAAACTGCGAATCCCTGCGCCGCCAGCAGTGTTCCCGCGGGCCCGTTGACCGCCGCTCCTCCGACGATCGGGCTTACGGCCGCAATGCGGGCGCGGCTTTCGCGGAGCGCTTCGCGGATTCCCGGCACCGCGAGAATGGGCGCGATGCTGGTCACCGGATTACTCGGCGCGAGCAGCACCAGGTCGGCCGCGCGGATCGCCTCGATTACTCCCGGCGCCGGCTCCGCATCCGACGCGCCCGCGAATCGGACCGACTCCACGGGATCCTGGTACCACCGTTGAACGAAATATTCTTCAAAGCTCAAGTCTCCCGCCGGAGTCAAAACCCGCGTCTCCACGCGCGAATTGCTCATCGGCAGGACGCGTGTCTTGACGCCAAACCGGGCCGCGATTTCAGCGGTGGCTTCACTGAGCGTCTTGCCGTCGGCAAGCAGTTTCGAACGGAAAATGTGTGTGGCCAGATCGCGATCACCGGCATGAAACCATATCGGTTGTCCCAACTGCCCCATGGCATTCAGGCAAAAAAAAGTGTCGCCCTTTACGCCCCAACCGCGTTCCTGGCTCAGTCTCCCAGCGAGCATGTAGGTAATCGAATCCAGATCGGGCGAAACGTACAATCCCCACCACAGCATGTCGTCGCCGGTGTTCACGATGATGGTCAGGTCTTCCGGACGAAGGATTTGCCGCAGTCCATCTACGAACTTGGCGCCGCCCGTGCCGCCGGTCAGAACCGTGATCATGCCGCCCCTTCCTTTCGAGCGTAGCCCGCAGCATCCGCCGAGGCGCTCAGGCGCTCGGCCAACAAATCGCTGTGGGCCGCTGCTTGTTCCGCGAATTCAGGATAAACCGGCAACCGCTGGCGCAACTCGAATCTTTTCGCCTCGGTCCGCAATCGCAAGTCATCCAGATGCGGCCAAGGCTTTTCGGGATTGATGAAATCCGGCGTCAGCGGCGAAACTCCGCCCCAATCGTTGATGCCGCCGTCGAGCAGATCGGCATAATCAGGATCGGAGAGATTCGGAGGCGCTTGAAGATTCATGTTCGGCATCAGGAGCCGCGCCACGGCCAGCGTGCGCAGCATTTCCCCGCGGGTGGGTTCGGGCCAGCGTGCCATCGGCGTCGCAGGCTTGGCGCGGAAGTTCTGGACGATCACTTCCTGAATGTGCCCATACTTCTCATGCAAGTCGCGAATCGCGATCAGCGCATCCACGCGCTCCTCCAGCGTCTCGCCAATTCCGATCAGGATCCCCGTGGTAAAAGGAATCTTCCGCCGCCCCGCATCCTCGATTACGCGCAGGCGCTTCGCCGGTTCTTTGTCGGGAGCGTTGTCGTGCGCGGCGCCTTTCGCGAGCAGCCGCGCGCTGGTCGTTTCCAGCATGAGCCCGATGCTCGGAGCCACGCGGGACAGGCGTTCCAGCCATTCCGCGCTCATCAACCCAGGGTTGGGATGCGGCAGCAGACTCGATTCGCGCAGCACTTTCTCGCACATCGCTTCCAGATAATGGAGCGTGGATTTATATCCAAACCGCCGCAGCGTGTCGCGCATTTGAGGGAAAAGCAGCTCCGGCTTGTCTCCCAGGCTGAACAGCGCCTCGGTGCATCCCATGCGCTCGCCCGCGCGTACTACTTCCATCACCTCGTCCGGTGCCATAGTGTGCGCGCCGGGATCGCCGGCGTCGCGCCGAAACGTGCAGTATCCGCAATAGTCGCGGCAGAGATTCGTCAAGGGAAGAAACACCTTGCGGGAATAGGTAATGACTCCCGGCTTGAATCTGGCCCGGGCAAGTTGTGCCGCCGAGAGTAGGAAAGGCAGCATGCCGTCGTCCGCCCGCAAAAGGCGGCAGGCCGCTTCGCGAGAGATCGGCTTCGCGCCGGCAGCGGTTAACTCAGCATCCGTCGCGGACAGGGCATCGGGGGAAAAGGCAGTCATACGTCTTTATTTCGAAATTCGATTCATTCCAATCGGCACAAATTCTGTTGGCTCTGACAATGATCGCGCGGGCAAACGATCACATGGCAACGATCATAGCGGACCCAGCGAATCCTTGTCCCTTCCCGGCTCGCAGGGGACATTTCTAATGTAGTATGACATGGCTTCCAGAAGTACTTGACATCCTTAGCCTGCCGCAGCAAAATATCGCCAATTCAGGGCAAGAATGAACATTTCCCTCAGAGATGAACCATCGGTAAGTTTATGACGCCTAGTCAGCCGTCGCAATCTTCCCAAAAGAAAGTCACTCCCGAACAGTGCAAGCATCCCCGCGTGCAGATCGTCTCCCGCGACGAAGAATCCGAATATGTGGAATGCCAGGAATGTGGGGACGTGTTCGAGTCCAGCGAATTGAAGGACATGGCGATCGAGGAAAAGAAGGAACCGGACGAAGAGTGAACCGCGCACTCCGCGGAGCGCGCCTCCCTGATGTTAGTCACCGGATCCGGATCCTTATCAGTAAGTTCGCCGAGGCATCCACCCAAAACCTCTTTCCCGGCGGAATCACCGTGGTCGCGCTGTATTCCGTGATCACAGCTGGCCCCCTCATGAATCGGCCGGGAACAAGGTCCCCGCGTTCAAAAACGGGCGTGGCCACGGCTTGGTCGTGAAAAAACACAGGTGCGCGTTCGGCGGGCGCTGTGCGCGGCTTTCCTCCCGTTCGCGGCCGCGCAACTTTTGAATCGAGTTGGGATTGCTGTGGCGTGCGCAAACGGGCGCGCAGACGCAACGTCACCAACTCAATTTCTCGTCCCGCGTGGTGATATCCATAGCGGCGCTGATGTTCGTCGTGGAAGCGGGCGATGACGTTGTCCTTATCCTTATCCCTATCGTTGGCGGGCACGTTGAGTTCGTAGCCCTGGCCGCGATAGCGTAGATCAAGACTTCGTTCATACTGAAGCCCGCCGCGCCACCGTTCCGCGCGGAATTCCTGGTGTGCCGCCGCTTCCAACTTGCGAAATTCTTTCTGCAGTTTCGCCTGCGGCAAACCATCGCCTAACTGCCAAAGCAGCGTACGCGAGTAATCTTTCACCACATCGCTCACCAGGATCCCGAACGCCGAAAGCGCTCCCGGTTGTGCCGGAATCATCACGGTTGGGATGGCCAGCGCTTCCGCCAGTTCGCAGGCATGAAGGCCTCCCGCCCCGCCGAACGCGACCAGCGTAAATTCGCGCGGATCGTACCCGCGTTCGATGGAAACGACGCGCAAGGCCCGTTCCATGTTGGCATTCACCACGCGCACGACGCCGGCGGAAAATTGTTCCAGGCTCAAGCGCGAGCCCTGTTTCTTCAGCCATTCCGACGTGATCCGGCGCGCTCTTTCAAAGTCGAGCGTGAACTCGCCGCCAAGAAAACGGTTAGGGCGAAGGCGCCCCATCAGCAGGTTGGCGTCCGTCACCGTGGGTTCGGTTCCGCGGCCGTAGCAGATCGGCCCCGGATCGGCGCCCGCCGATTCCGGCCCCACGCGCAGCGCACCGCCCGCATCGAAGCGAGCCAGAGACCCGCCGCCCGCGCCCACGGTGTGAATCTCGAGCATGGGAACTCCCACGGGAAGCCCAGCTACTTCCGATTGGCTGCCGGCTCGAACCTCGCCCTGTACCGCCGCCACGTCGGTCGAGGTCCCTCCCATGTCGAAGGAGAGAATCTTCCGGAACCCGCTGCGTGCGGCCATTGCCGCCGCGCCCACCAGTCCACCCGCCGGGCCCGATAACACTGTGCGCACCGGTTCGCGCGCCGCCGATTCCAGCGCCGTGATCCCGCCGCTCGATTGCATGACGAAGATGCGCGGCTTACGGGTGCCCCACGTCTCGCGCTTTTCAAGACCTAGGAGCGCCGCCGTGAGGCTGTCTCCCGTGTTCGTCACGCGCTCCGCCAGTTTCTCCATGTAGCTCTGCATGAGCGGCTGCAGATAGGCGTTCACTACCACCGTGCTGGTGCGTTCGTATTCCCGGAACTCCGGCAGAATTCGATGAGACACAGAGAGTGGTTTGCCGATTTCCTTGACGGCCGCAGCTACCGCCGCTTCGTTTTCCGGGTTGGCAAACGAGAACAGAAACGAAATGGCGATGGCATCTGGGTCGGAGTCCCGCACCGCCTCCCGTAGCCGCGCCAACTCCTGTTCCGACGGCCGCTCCAAGATCTGGCCCCCGGCATCCGTCCTCTCTTTGACGCCGAATCGCAATTCCCGGCAAACGAGCGGCGCAACCCGGTCGAAGAAAAAGTCATACAGTCGAGGACGCGCCTGCCGTCCAATCTCGATAACGTCTTCAAATCCCGACGTTGTAATCAGCGCGACGCGAGCGCCTTTCCTTTGCAGCAGAGCGTTGGTCCCGACCGTGGTGCCGTGCAGCAGCGTGAGGGAAGCGCCAGGCTTGCGATTCGTCCGGCTGATTGTTTTCAGAGCTTCGGCAATCGCGCGCGACGGATCATCGGGCGTCGAGAATACCTTCAAAGTTTTCAGAACGCCACCCTCAACCCACACGCAATCGGTGAACGTACCTCCGGTGTCGATTGCGATGCGCTGAGTTGCCCGTGTGGCGCGGACACTCTTGTCCGCGGCTTTTGACTCTGATGTTGGTTCTGGCCAGTATCCAGAACGCGGTGTGGCATACGATGCGCGAGCCATAAACATGGAAGACTACCACCGCTGGCGCCCAAAGCAGAACCTCACCCCAGAGACACAGAGGCACAGAGAAAACCTTTGAGTCCGCAAGAACCAGGGTTTTCCCGTCCTTTGATTTTCTCCGTGTCTCCGTGCCTCCGTGATGAGGTGTTGACTGTGCCCGAAACATAACCGCCCGAGCGCCCCGGCTGCCGTATTCTGAAGAAGTGAACGGGAGAACGTGGAAGGCGTGGCTGGTTCCGGGCGGCTTGTTATTGGCGCTGGCGGCGGCGCTCGTCAACAGCACTCTCTTTATCCAGGTCGCGCCCTCGCTGGCTTTTTACTACGTTGCTGTGTTCGCTGGAGGATTGCTTCTCGCCTGGCGTTTCAATTCCAGCCGCGTTCTATTTTCCTTGCTGGCGCTGCTGCTGGCACACCGCGCGGTCGACTTCTTCTCCGAGGGCCAGATTCACGCCGGACCCGGACGCACTGCCGTCGCACTCGCCGCCCTGCTGATCCCGCTGAACTTCATAGTGTTCGCCGCGATGCGCGAGCGCGGCCTGGTCATTGCGGGAATCGCGCCCCGCTTTGGATTGCTGTTCCTCGAATCGGTAATCTTCGCGGTGCTGTGCCGACCGGAAAATAGCCCCGCCCGTCCGCAACATCCCGGCGAGGCTGCGATCCCGCTCTGGATTCTGTTGAGTTTTGTGGCCGCAACCGCGGTGTTCGTCCGCCGCTTTTTTCAAACGCGCAAGCCGATCGAGCCCGGCTTTGCGTGGTCCGTGGCCGCCGTTTTCATGTGGCTCGAATTCGCCTCGGCCGGCAAGGCAGCGGACGCCTACGTCGCCACTGCCGCCCTCATCCTCGGCGCCTCGCTGATCGAGACATCCTACGTGCTCGCCTACCACGACGAACTCACCGGCATTCGCGGACGGCGCGCCTTCAACGAGTCCCTGCTTTCGCTCGACCAGCAATATGCCATCGCCATCGTCGATATCGACCACTTCAAGAAGTTCAACGACACCTATGGCCACGACGTAGGCGACCAAGTGCTCTGCATGGTGGCCAAGCGCCTATCGCAGGCCGGAGGCGACGGCCAGGCTTTCCGCTGCGGTGGCGAAGAGTTCGCCATCGTCTTTCGTAACACGTCCGCCAAAGAGGCATTCGAGCATCTGGACTCGCTGCGCCTGATCGTCGAGAAATCCACGTTCCAGGTGCGGGGTTCGGAAAGAAGAGCGGAGCGAAGAGCCGAGAAAAGAAGCGATTCTCGGAACGATCTTCGGAAGGGCGAGGCGGATCGCAGAAAGCCCGCAAGAAGAAAAACCGCTTCTGCAAGTCCGAGCCCGTCGCCTGATCGTTTGTCCGATCATCTATCGGTGACGGTCAGCATCGGCGTCGCCGAGCCAAGCACCCGCTACCGCCAGCCCGAGCAGGTGATCCAGGCAGCCGACCAGGCTCTGTATCGCGCCAAGAACAAAGGAAGGAACCGAGTGGAACTGGCTTCCACCGCCCCACTTCGTCTGGCCGAGGGCAAGCGCGCGAAAGCGTCTCGGTTCTAGTCCGGCGCGTTTGTATTACCGCCAGCCCCCCCTTGCGTCGGGAATTTCAACATGGCGCAAACCGCCGCAGCTTCAGGACAAATATAAGGAAGCGCCAGTGGTAAACTATAAGTCCGCAACGCCGGAGAGGTGGCCGAGAGGCTGAAGGCGGCGGTTTGCTAAACCGTTATAGGGTCTAACAACTCTATCGAGGGTTCGAATCCCTCCCTCTCCGCCAGTTCTATCCTATTGTAAACAAACCCTTTATTGACGACTATAATTTCCGTGTGTCGTTTTTGTGTCGTCGCAGTGGTACACCACCCGTGGTACTCTATAATTGTGGTAGCTAGAAAGGTTCAGGAATCCAATGGAAATCACGGTTTATAAACGTCATTCAAAAGACTGCGAACATAAGGCAGACAGGGCATTTCGCCGCTGCTCATGCCGCATGATGCTCGAATGGTCTGAGAGCGGGAAACGGGATAGCGCGGGTTATCTTTGAACCTTGACACGAAATAAATGGGGTGCGAACAGCCAGCAGTTTGGGACTCCCGCTCTTAGGCGATCGCCGGTCGAATCTGCTTCCGGGTGGTTCGAAAGGCCCGGCGCAGCGGGCCCATTGTTTGGCCCTACGCCGCGGCTGGAAAGATTCACTTACCTTTAAGTTTCGCGGCTTGTTCCAGTTCTTTCACAGCCGCCATGGTGCGTGCAGTGTAGTCCGCACGCTTCGCCGACTTCGGACGTCGGTGGCGTTTGGTGACCGAATCATGCTTTGCCATTGGCTCCTCCGGTTGCTGCTTACACCGTACCATCGTTGTGCCGAGCGACGTTGTGCCGAGCGCCCGTTGGCTCTTCACTCACGAGGGCCGCTCGTTGACAGCAACGGCCCTCATGGTTGCAAGTTAGTCCCGCTCTTTGCGAATCTTCTTTCGGGCACGCTTCTGCGCCAAAGCTTGCTTCACCCGGCGTCTCTCGCCCGGCTTCAGGTAGTAGGAGTGACGTTTCACTTCCTTAATGATGTCCTCGGTCTGAACCTTGCGCTTGAAGCGGCGCAGGGCGTTTTCCAAAGACTCACCCTCTTGCAGTCGAATTTCTGCCACCCTCATCACCCCCAGACCAGCCACGACATGGACAAACTAAAGTTTACTCCCTTCCGCACCTATCTGCTGCTGGCCGCCTACCCGGCACACCGGTTGAACGAACGGAGCCGTGTGGGCTGCCGGAACTGCCAGGACCGAGCGAATGTGGCGAAGCATTTCCCTATCCGAACCGAGGATCTGTCTCTCCGTTCCACCTTGTTGACACAATAATTGGCGACGTTCAGGGGAACCGTTTCTGAAGTCGGGCGGGGCAAATCTTTCACGCTGGAACCGCTCATTAATCACACAATCTATCACAGCGACTGCACATCAGCCGTTGTGTCATTTTCTTGCTACGAATTTGTCGGCGGAGACTCCGCGTCGCGGAAAGCACTTTCTCGGCAGGCTGCTATTCCCCGCCTACTCTTCCACCGGCTGCGCGTTGAGTTCCTGAGCGGGTTCGCCTCCCGCCATGCCCTGGGCGATGATGAGGCGCCGGGCTTCGATGCGCAGTTCGGGCAGTGCGCGTCCGAACCAGATCGCGCCGAGGACGCAAGCCACTCCTCCGGCGGCAACAGTAATGGGTGCGCCGACGCGGTGCGCCAAGGCTCCGCCAAAGAAAGCTCCGAAGGGACCCATTCCCATGAACATCATCGAGTAAACGGACATGACGCGGCCGCGCAGTTGGTCGGGGACCATGGTCTGGACCAGAGTGTTCGAGCAAGCCATCTGCAGCATCATCGAATAGCCGGCGGGCAGCAGGAGCGCGACTGACAACCAGAATGAGCGCGAGAAGGAAAAAAGAAACAAGCTGACCCCGAAGCTTCCACAGGCAAATGCCACCCAACGCCCCAACCCTTTCACACCGGTTTTGGCGGCCAGCGTCAAGGCGCCGAACAGCGCGCCTACGCCGGTAGCGCCCATCAGGATGCCGAGGCCACGAGCTCCGCCGTGCAGGATCTTGTCGGCGAAGACCGGCATCAGTACGGTGTAGGGCATACCGACCAGGCTGATCAGGCCCAGCAGCAAAAGCAACGCGCGAATGACCTTGGTCTGGTTGACCCAGCGAAAGCCTTCGATGATGTCCTCAATCGGCGAATGTTTGCTGGCACGCGGAACGCTGCGCACGTTCATCAGCGTCAGGCCGACGATCACAGCGATGTAGCTGATTGAATTGGCGGCAAAGCACCAGCCCTCGCCGATTCTTGCCACCAAGATTCCGGCGATGGCCGGGCCGATAACGCGCGCGCCGTTGAACATCGAAGAATTCAGTGCGATCGCGTTCATCAGATCCTCCTTGCCGACCATGTCGACAAGGAAGGACTGCCGGCCCGGAATGTCGAACGCGTTCACCACTCCGAGCAGGGCCGCCAGCACAAAAATATGCCACACGTGGACCCGTCCGCTCAAACAGAGCCAAGCCAGTATCCCCGCGAGAATCATGGAAGCGATCTGGGTGGCGATCACCAGGCGCTGTCGATTCACGCGGTCGGCGGTGATCCCTCCGAAAGGCGCGACCAGGAAGACGGGAATCTGGCTGGCAAAGCCGACGCTTCCCAGCAGCAGCGCGGATTTCGTCATACGGTAGACGAGCCACACCTGGGCCACGGTCTGCATCCAGGTGCCGATCAGAGAGATCAGTTGTCCGCTGAAAAAGAGCTGAAAATTGCGATGGCGCAAGGCGCGCAGGGTGGTGGCCCATTTCGGCAGGCGCGCCCTTTCCGCAGCCGCTTCTTCAGCCGTGGCGGAATTTCTCGCTCCAGTCACTCTATTAGAACTTTTTCACATCTTTCGAATGACGGCAACTGGCAAAGAACTTCACCGCGGAGGCACGGAGACACGGAGAAAGACTTTTTGGGGGTTCGTTGTCGAGTTGCGGATGCTTTGTAAGAGAGAGTAATGACGAACTCGATTTTCTCCGTGACTCCGTGTCTCCGTGGTGGGCATGGCCTGAGATTTCCACAGCCGGCCCCCGACTTGGAACTTCCCCGCCGTCCCGATCCGCGATACAGTTAAGTTCCTCCGATTCGAAAGGCCGGATCGAGGAAGGATGAGCCATGAGTACAGTCCCCAATCGTCTGGAACATCGTTTGGAACGACGAGGTGCGCAGCGTTTTGAAGTGCACTTGCCGTTGTCGATTCATTTCGACGGACGGACTGTGCCCGGTTTCACGCAGGACTTGAGTGGCCGAGGAATCTTCTTCTACGCCGAAACGCCGCTCCCGCAAGGGGCGGTCGTGGAATTAACCTTTACCATGCCCTCCGAGATCACCTTGACAGAAAACATGCCGGTTCGCTGTCGCGGGCGGGTGTTGCGTTCCTCGGCTTCCCAGGCGCGTCATTCTCAAGATAGCCAACGCAGCGGCATCGCCGTCCAACTCGATTCCTACGAGTACTTGCCCTCCGGCGAGCCCGGCGCTCAGTTCGTGCGAGTTTCGTCCGCCAGTGCCGCCGGAGGCGCTTCCGGCCCGGCGCCGCGCT